>CAZNYY010000120.1:0-6884 GCA_964577335.1 uncultured Oscillospiraceae bacterium
AGAATATAAATCTTGTTATAAATACAACAAGTGATACATATTCAATATATCTGGATAATGAATGGGTTGAAACCGGTGCTTTGTCGCAGCATATTGATGCGGGAATAAAAAACACCAGAATATTCTTTGGCTCAATATCCGATGAAGATAATCTGTATTTTGTATCGGATAACCTTGAAATAAATAAAATAGAGGCACTGCCCTATCTTAAATCACTATCTTACATTAATAATGCGGATATAGAGATAGAGCAAGATGATTTTGTAAGAGGCAAAGTTTCGGCAATGGCTAAGGAAATCAAACTTAATATGTCGGGAACTTTTGACACTGTTGCCGACAAGGTAAAATTAATTGCAGATGATGGAAGCATTATAAGCTCCGAGGTAAGTATGTCGGGAAATTGGATTTCAGTCAAACCTCTACAGCAGTTGATATTAGGGGATTACAAGATTGTTTTGGATTCAAGTATCACCTCATCGGGTGTTCCGCTTGGAAAAGATACGGTTGTTGGGTTTTCTACAGAAATGCAGTTTGGTATTTTAAGCCCCCAAAATGGCGAAATTATTGAAAGTGCTAAATCAATCTTGCTTTCAGCTGCAGTGCCCGACGCCGAAAAGGTTGAGTTTATTGTTAACGGCGATGTTACGGAAATGGTTTTGAATGACAAAGGATATTACTCCCATGAATTGGACATTGATGACTGTCATCTGGGGCAAAATTCATTTTCTGTTTATGCTGTTAACTCCGATGGCACTTACAATTACAAAAGCAGCGTGTTTACTTTAAAAGATAAACTAAAGAAAAATTATTTCAGCTATGATTTTAATGGTTTTGACGGCACTGCAGCTACTCTGCCCGCCAACTGGCTCATTGATACGGCTTATGAGGGTTGGGGAATACTTGAAGCCGAGGTAGGACCTGATGGGGGAGATGATACTGCAATTAAAATAACAGGCAATAAGCAAAACTCCGGCGCAACATATTTTCAGTACGGTATTGGCACATATAATTCAGGTATTGTTGTGATAGAACATGATTTAAAAATTTCAAACAAGGGTCGATATGACTATGCTTTACCTTCAACTAAATATTTAGGTGGAGTAAGTCGTTTTTACGCACATAATGGGGCAATATCTGATACAGGAAGGTCATATAAGCATAACGAATGGGCACACGTCAAATTTGTTTTGAATTATGATACACATTTGCTGGACTTCTATTATGATGGTGAAGAAATAATAAGCGATTTGCCATTTGATTATGATATTGCCAACTACATCAGGTTCAGAATATCAAGCCCTGGGAGTGCGGCCTTCGGGGAATTGGCAATTGACAATTTTGAAATATATAATCAAGTTGAAATACCATCAGTAACTTCCCTGGGATATGTAAAGGATGCGGTTGAAACCATTGCAGGCAGCGAAAACCTTGTTTCGGACCAATCCACAGGACTTAACATTTATCTTGATGGTGCCTTGGATGGTGCCTCGGTAACGGTTGACAATATTGAGTTGTTCTTAGACGGTGAGATTGTAACAACTGAAAGTATCAGTTATGATGCGGAAAACAAAAAGATTGCTATTGCATTAAGTTCGCCTTTGGGCAAGTATAAATCAGGATATGTGATAATAAAGGACAGTACTGCACTGCCAACGGGGGAAAAAGTAGGCAAGGCAACAAGAATTCCTATTTTAAGCTGTGGAGATGATTTGGTTTATTATAAGGATATTATACTTGAAGACATTAACGGAAATGCTTTGACCCCATACGCAGCCGGGCCTATAACTGCCACAATACAAGCAGTTAGCGGGAATGAAAATGTTACAGAGGCATATGCTATTTTGGCAATTTATGATGGAGCAAAGCTTAAGGATGCAAAATTTATTAGTTTAAATCTGCAAAAAGGGGATAATTTTATTAGGGAAAGCATAAATGCACCAATCGGGAACAACAATATAAAAGCAATGCTTTGGGAGAACCATACCAATCTTAAACCGATTTCCTCCACGGTGGAAGGTGTTACACAGTAAGCCGCCGAAAAGGTTTCTACAATTACATGCAATTTAGAATGTACTATGTCGATAAATGGGTAAATTTATTTTGAATTTGCCCATTTATTGAACCTTTATTATAACGACAGCAAAACCTTTAAAAAAACACACCATCTAGATTTATACGATAAGAAAATTTGGCTTATGTTTTATGCAAATATTCATATTATACCAACTCATACAGGTGTTCGAACCAAACTTAGGATGAGGTGATTATTGTTAAATGGATAAAGAAAAAGAGATATTATTTGAAGATATTCGCCCATTTATCAGAAATATAAGAGTGATAAATTCCAGTCAGATTTCGGAACTTTCGGTTATGAAGTCTTATGACAATATAATGATTTATGTAAACAAAGGTAACAGTGTTGTCAAAATCAATGATAGTGAATACAGGCTTGGGAGGGGTTCTGTCTTAATGTGGAAACACATTATGCCATACCAGCATATTTTACCCGAAGGCGATGTTAAATATATTGTTGTTAATTTTGATTACACAAATGATAACATCAATATAAGCTACCCGCTATATTCCGAAAATATAAAAAACTTTGACAGCAAAAAGATAATACAAGATGTAAAAATTATAAACAGTACCTTATTTAACAGTATTATATATCTGAATGAAATGCAATTTATCGAAGAAAACCTTTGGATTATGAAAAACGAGTTTGACAAAAAGGAACGATATTTCGGAAATAAACTGTCGGGTATTATGATAGGCATATTATCTGACATAGCAAGGTATGCAACCGATAGAATTGTGAGGGGAAATAATAAAGTAAACTTGGTTAAAGAAGTTTCTAATTATATAAGTGAACACTTTCAGGAGGAAATTAATAATAAACTAATAGGTGAAAAATTTAAATTTCACCCTAATTATATAAACAGCTTATTTAAAACCCATACGGGGTACTCTTTGCATCAATACCTGATTATGAGGAGAATATCGAAGGCTATCAACCTTCTGCAAGAAACAAATCTTCCCATTTCAGAAATATCCGGTATAGTTGGTTTTAAAAGCATCAATCATTTTTCAAGGTTCTTTAAAAAAACAATCGGGACATCACCGCGTGACTTTAGGGAACAATCTTCAAGATAACAGGGTCTTTTATGTCAATACTTTTAGTTCTCCGCTGCATTTATCGGGCAATTTCTCAAGTTATTTCGCTTTTGTATGTCTTGGCTTTTAAGAAAAAATAAGTTTTTAAATTAAAAGCCTTGACAAAGAAATTAATCTTTGGTATAATGAAATCGTATTTTATGAGTAACAAATGATTGCGCGCATTTATGTAAATCATTTTTTCATTAAAATGTTTTGCATAAGTGTGCGTATTTCTTTAGTTAATAAGATATAATAATATATGGAGGTGCCGATTATGAATACTGGTACAGTAAAATGGTTTAACGCAGAAAAAGGATTTGGCTTTATTACGGTTGATGGAGGGGAAGATATTTTTGTTCATTTTTCCTCAATAAAAGCTGATGGCTACAGGTCACTGGAAGAAGGTCAGAGAGTATCCTTTGACATTGAAGAAGGCAGAAGAGGTATGCAGGCAGCAAACGTCAGCCTTGCTTAAATTAAATCAATTAAACCAAAAACCGCAGGGCGTGATGCCCTGCGGTTTCTTGTATTATTTTTTAAGATAGTTATAAAGCATTGTTGCGGCTTCCGCCCTTGTCATTTCACTCTTTGGCATAAAACTGCCGCCTGAACCTTTTATAATATCCAGCCCTTCGGCTATTGCCACATACCCGAACATCTCGGCGGCAATATCATTTTGGTCGATAAAACTGCTTTTGAAAATGCCGTTTATCTCCGCAAAATGCTTGAAGCCCATTGCACGAAGCAGATACATCACCGCAAGTTCCCTTGTGAGAGGGTCGTCGGGTGCTTCTTCGCCTTTTTTAATTACTCCGTTTGAAATTGCGTTTCTATAGATGCTGTCGGCATCCACCCTGCCCCCGTACATGGGGTAAAAGTCCCAAACGCATTTTGAAACAAGCTGTAAAAATTCATTTTGCGTTATAATATTGTTGGGCAAAAACTGTTCACCCTCAATATGCACACCTATTTGCACAAGTGCCTCTATCGCTTCTTTTGCGTAGTGCCCCTCAAGGTCAGTATACACAATCGGGGCAGGTTCCTTATATTCTTTGCCGTCAAAATCAAGAGGAACCCCTGTTTTTGCATCTATATAAGAAATTCCGTTTGTATTAATATGGTAAACAAGCCTTGCCACCTTGTCGCCGCTTTTTTCAAGTGTATACCCAAGCTGTGGTGAAACTGCCGCAAACAGGGCATCGTATGCCACATCCCCGTCTACCAAACCATCCGCATCTTCAAAGACAATACTGTTATCCCAAGTAAAGTTATAGTTTGTAACCTTTAGGGTTGCGGTGTCAACCGTTACCGATATGTTGTTTTGATAATAGGGCAAACCATTTTTCATCCTGTAATAATAAGCATTGTATGAGCTTTTATTCTCTATTATTTCGGAATTTTCTTCCCTATACTTTATGTTTGCTGCATAATCCCCCAAGTATTTGCCCAAAAATGTTTCAATTGCGGATGAGGCATCTCCCCGGGAATATCTTTCCCCTTCGGTACTATTTACATCGTTGTAGCTGTAAAAGCTTATCAACTCACCGTTTTGTGCGTTCAACCATGCGGAACCGCCTTTGTAATCTTCTCTTCCTCCGTTGTCAAAGTTAAGGCTTATCACATATTTGTCGTCATACTTCATAACCCTGCTTGACCTAATGTCCACGCCTTCGGGCATATCAAGCTCGGGCATTGCCATAATCATGTCAACCGCTTCCTCTGCGGAAATCAGACCCGACATATCTTCAATGCTTTTAACTTCCTGCTCGGTTAATCTTATGCTTGCACTGTCAAAAACCTTATTTGCCGACTCGGAAGCACCCGCTCCCATCATGGCGTCTCTGTAAATGCCGATATTATTTGATATATCAACCGCTTCCCCCGTAAAAGCATCTATAACGCTGCCTTTGCCCGTTGGAGCAAAAACAATCTTTGCCACTTTTCCGTTTTTATTTTCTTCATAATCGTAAAATGTGGTGTATATAAGCTCAAGTCCGTTGTTTGCTTTAAATGCTTCACTTGCAGCCACAGCCGTTATCACACCGTCGGCGACAGGGAAACTAACTCCCTCGTCGTAGCTTGCGGACATCCCCAAAAGCTTGCCGCTTTGATGGTTGATTGAAATGTACGCACTGTTGTAAGTCACTATGATTCCGTTTTCAACCCTTGGCACATTTACAGAATAGGCATCAATTCCCACATTTACTTCCGCCTGTGAGAAATCGTAAAGTGCTGCAATGGAAGGATTTATGCCTTCAAAATATGCTTTTGCCTTTAAGACTGCCTCATCCTCCGAATAAGACGGCAACCTTTTGTTCCCGTAAAACGGTTCGTTTCCCGATTTTCCCTCATACAAATAATACTGTGTTATAACCTGGTTTTCCATAACCTCTGCACTGACGTGTTTGTAATCATCAGTATCTCCCGGAGTGGACCAATTTAAACTCCAACTCTTTTTTCCGTCGTACATTTGAGGATAAATCTGAAACTCAGAGCATTCCTCAGGCACATAAATTCTTGATTTTACCGAGGTCAGTACCTCTGTCATCTCGTCACTTGCAAGGGCAGGCGACATAACGCCGAAAACCATTATAAGCGACATTAAAATTGCAAGCTTTTTCATATTAAGTTCCATAGCCTTTCTGCCCACAAAATAAAAATAATAAATTTGTCACACCTTACCGTGGGCGGGTAAGGCGTAAAATGGAACTTATGCGCATCGCCGTTTCGCCTTTAGGCGAAAATTTCGGCGGCGCAGTAAATCCCGCCGGAGGCTTTAGTTTGAATAAATTCAAACTATAATCCATAGCCTTTCTGCCCACAGAAATTGGTAGACTGATACACCTTGCCGTGGGCGGGTAAGATGTGTGCCGTTTCTTATCAAGTTCACTATATAAGACGGATAAAGAAGTCTTTTGTTCCATTTATTTTTCATTCAAATCTTCATCTATTTCGTATTTTTTGCAAACAGGCGTATGTATTTCAAGCGTAGGTTTTGCCCAAAGTACAGCATTTTTTATTATTTTCTGTATATGCGGGTTTTTGTATATCGGATATGTTTCATGCCCCGGCTGAAAATAAAATATTTTGCCCCGCCCGCGCTTCCAACAACAACCGCTTCTGAAAACCTCTCCTTTATCAAACCAGCCCAAAAATACCAATTCCTCGGGATGGGGTATATCAAAAGGCTCTCCGTACATTTCTTCTTTTTCTATCCGCACACATTCGGGTACGCCCTGTGCGATGGGGTGGGCGGGGTTTACCGTCCACAACCTTTCAGTGTCCCCGGTTTCTCTCCATTTAAGCGAACCCGTTGTTCCCAAAAGTGACAAAAAGGGTTTTGACATATGGGCGGAATGAAGGAAAATTATGCCCATTCCCCCCAAAACTCTGTCGCACACCTTTTTCACAATATCATCTGCCACTCTATGGTGCGCCATATGCCCCCACCATATCAAAACATCTGTGTTTTCCAAAACCTCATCCCCAAGCCCATGTAAAGGCTGCTCCAACGTGGCGGTTTTAACCGCTACACCCTCGCCTTCCAAAAATCCCGCAATTTCGCCGTGAATACCCCGGGGGTAAACCGCCGCCACATTTTCATCACTTATCTCATGCAAATACTCGTTCCAAACTGTAACTCTCATAGTAATCTCCATTCCGCCACCCCGCATCGGCATAAATAGTAATTATAATACTCTTATCGCGGGGTAAGGAATGATAAGAGA
>CAZNYY010000121.1:0-6873 GCA_964577335.1 uncultured Oscillospiraceae bacterium
TCATACAAAAACGCATTTGTATTTTTGACTGACGGGCTTGAAGATGGGTTTACCGATGCGGCAGAACTTGCCCTTTTCAAGGACACTGTCACAAAGCTGTTTGAAAACGGGGCGCAAACCTTTGTTATAAGTGAGGGAGAGCGGGCAGAGGTCAACGTTTTAAACGGCGTTCGTTACATGAGTGTTCAAAAAAACCCGTTCATTACAGCGGCAAACTTTAAATATGATGCACCAAATGCAAAGTATATACGCTTTAATGTAAACGGCGGGCAAGCGACATATGAGTTTAAAGAAATAATGAGCCACTAAAGGCTCACTGTTCAAACTCATACATTATATTTGAAAGTACCGCCATCCCGGCAGTTTCGGTACGAAGAATTCTCTTTCCAAGTGTTACCAAAACAGCACCCACCTCCTGTGCCTTTTTGGTTTCGTTCTCCGAAAACCCTCCCTCGGGCCCTATCATAACACCTATGTCCGAGGGGGTTTTACCTCGTAAAACACTGCGGAGTGTGCGGTTTTCTTCTTCCTCGTAGGGCATGATTGATATTTCATGCCCTGCCATTTTATCCAGTGCATCGTCAAAACCCATTACCGGTAGAACCTCGGGCACTATTCCCCTGCCCGATTGTTTTGCCGCCTCCTCCGCCACCTTGTTCCATCTTTCATTTTTGTTCTCACCCTTGGCAATTGTCCTCTCTGTCATAACAGGCACAATCCTGTATATGCCAACTTCAACGCATTTTTGAATTAGGTACTCCATTTTTGCACCCTTTGGAACACCCTGATAAAGAGTGACCCTACAATCAGGCTCACATTTATTATCTGTTCTTTCCAATATATTTAATATAATTTCTTTTTTTGAGGTCTGTGCTATTTCACAAAAGTAATCGGTCTTTTCCCCGTCACACACCGTCAGGGTGTCCCCCTGCTTCATCCGCAAAACCTTTGTTATATGCAAAACATCCCCGCCCCTGATAACGGCAGTCGTATCTTCTATCGCATCTGTAGGCACAAAAAATCTCGCCATCTCTCATACCCGCTCCGGCGCCGCAAGGTATGCGTGCCATTCGCCTTCCTTTGCTTGTTTTATAATTTTAAACCCGTTTTCTGCAAGGGCTTGCTTTGTTTCCTCGGCACGGCTGTCTATAATTCCCGAACACAAAAATAAGCCGTCCTTTTTAAGATATCTCGAAACCACCGAAGATAGGGGAATTACAACATCTGCAACAATATTTGCCAAAACCAGGTCAAACTGCTCTCCCAAAAAGCGTGCCGCAAAATCACCCTCCAAAATGTTACCCGCAAAAACCAAAAGCTTGTCCCCCCCAATTTCATTAGCTCTCGCATTTTTTAAAACAATTTTCTCGGCGGCATTGTCAATATCCACGGCAAGCACCCGCCCTGCCCCAAGAAGAAGGGATAGTACCGATAAAATACCGCTGCCGCAGCCTATGTCAAACACGCTCATACCTTCGGTCACAGTTCCCTCCAGTATTTCCATGCACATTTTTGTTGTGCTATGACTGCCCGTGCCAAACATCATGCCGGGATTAATTTTTAAGGTTATTCTGTCAGTATCCGGTACAGGTTCCCACTCGGGGGTCACCATCACCCTGTCCCCCACCTCAAATGCCTTAAAATGCTTTTTCCACTCATCAAACCAATCACTCTCGTCAATATCTTCAAGGCTCACCGAAAGGCTGCCCAGCGGCACGCCTATATCCTGCTTTTTAAGCCACGAAAGCCGCTCACCAAGCTCCGCAAGCCGCTCCCTTGCATTTTCGTCATTTCTTAAATACACTTTTATATGAGTGGGGCATTTCCGAGACTCCAAAACCTCGTCGTCAACATAATCCCAACGTTCGGGATAATTTTCAAGGAAATTAAAGAAATCCCCCTCATCAACTATTTCGGCACCCCCAAAGCCCATTTCCATGCAAAGCCCAAAAACCGGCTCAATTGCCTCGGGCGTCATAAATATACTGACCCCAAACCACTTTTGCTCTTTTTCACACATTGTTCAATTTATTCAGGAGAGCGTCATAAGTAACCGCACCGACAGTCCTGTCAACCTCCTTGCCACCCTTAAATATTATAAGGCTTGGGATTGTCATAATGGTGTATTTCCCCGCCAACTCCTGGTCCTTATCTACATTAATTTTATACACGGCATATGACCCGCCGGCATCAGCCGCCAGACGGTCCACTATTGGCATCATCATCCTGCACGGTCCGCACCAGTCGGCATAAAAATCTACCAAAACGGGAATATCACTTTTTAACACCATTTCTTCAAATTCCGCATTGCCGATAGTTTTAGTCATTTTCCCACTTCCTTTTCAATTAATTGTGCGGCAAACCATTCATTGCTTGCTTTGATTGTCTTTACCATACACATAGGTAGTTTATAATATTTCATACTTTTTGTCAATCATTATTCCATGTTCTTCGCAACATACAATTCCTTGATTTAGTGAGGTTATTATACAACAAACCAAAAAACATTTTTAAAAATTCCTTTTTAGTTTACAATGAAAAAAAGCTATGATATACTTAGTGTGTTCTGTTTTCACTTGTGCGGAATATTTCAAATACATATAATTTAGAGTGGTTTTTAAGGTTTTGGACAAAATAACTGTTAATTCAAAAAAATTTAAAAGGAAGTGAGTTTATGGACGCCAACCCTGACCGACGAAGAAGTTACAATAAAAATAAAATAGGCGACCGTAAATTCCCGGCCGCCTGAAAGGGAGGTCTTTTTTTGATTGACAAGATTTTAGACTTGATATCCAATCACCAGTTTACCGAAGTCCGCTATATTTTGGAGAATACAAACGTGGTTGATATTGCGGAGATGCTTGATGAGCTTTCCGATGAAAATGCACTGCGGGTTTTCCGCCTTATGCCCAAGGAGGCCGCTGCGGAAACCTTTAGTTATATGTATAAGGACTCACAGCAGAAAATTGTGGAGGCAATAACGGACAGAGAGCTTTCCGGCATTATGGACGAGCTGTTTTTGGATGACACGGTGGATTTAATTGAGGAGATGCCCGCAAACGTAGTTAAAAAAGTGCTTGCCAACACAAGCGGCGAAAAGAGGAAACTTATAAACCATTTCCTCCAATATGCCGACGACTCCGCAGGAAGTGTTATGACAATTGAGTTTGTGGACCTTAAAAAGGAAATGACAGTTTCGGAAGCGTTTGAACGCATACGAAAAATAGGTATAAATAAAGAAACAATATACACCTGCTATGTTATTGACCAAAACCGCAAGCTTGAGGGAATTGTTACTGTAAAAACCCTGCTGCTCAGCGAAAGCGGCGATATTATCGGCGACATAATGGACATAAATGTAATCTTTTCGTACACGGATGATGACAAGGAAAGTATTGCAAATACCTTTAGTAAATACGATATTTTGTCACTGCCCATTGTTGACAAAGAAAAAAGGCTTGTGGGGATTATAACCATAGACGATGCTATTGAAGTTTTGCAGGAAGTAACTACTGAAGACTTCGAAATAATGGCAGCCGTTACCCCTTCGGATGAGCCGTACCTTAAAACCGGTGCATGGACACATGCGAAAAATAGAATCGTGTGGCTTACAGTATTGATGTTTTCGGCAATGTTTACCGGTGGCATAATAATAAACTTTCAGTCCTCGTTTGAAGCCGTCCCCGTTTTGGTAGCCTTCATTCCGATGCTGATGAATACAGGCGGCAACTGCGGTTCACAGGTTTCAACACTTGTAATCCGAGGTATGGCGCTGGGGGAAATACAGGGGCATCATGTACTGCGTGTTTGGTGGAAGGAAATATGTGTTTCCGTAATTGTGGGTGCTGCATTGGCACTGCTTAATTTTTTAAGAATTTTGTGGTTTGACAACTCTGCAACACTTGCGCTAACTGTGTCGGTAAGCCTTTATGTAACGGTAATACTTTCAAAATCCGTCGGCTGTCTTCTGCCGATAGCTGCAAAGCAGGTGGGGCTTGACCCTGCAATTATGGCATCCCCCATAATAACCACAATAGTGGATGCGTGTACGCTTTTGGTTTATTTTTCGTTTGCAAGTCTTGTAATGCAATTATAGGTCTATGAAAAAGCCTTTTAATTTCTTAAAATAAAATTTAGAGGAGGTAATTTTAATGCAAAAGTACAAAATAAGTGAAATTGAAAATACGCCCCTGGGCAGTCGTGTAGCCCCCTTTGTGGATTTTCTGAAAGAAAATGATTTGGGCACGGTTCCGACAGGCAAGTACCCTTTAAGCGGAGGGGTTTCGGTTGCCGTGATGGAAATTGTCACAAAAACCGAAGAAAAGTGGGAGGCACACAAAAATTTTATTGATATTCAAATTATCATCTCCGGTGAGGAACGAATGGGCTTTGGGAATGTTTCAAAAATGCCTGAAACGGTTTCATACAATCCTCAAAAAGATGTGTTTTTTGTGGATGGGAAGGGCGGCAGCTACATAAATGTTTCGGCGGGGGAATTTGTTATTTTCGGCGTGGAAGATGCGCACGCTCCGGGTCTTGCCGTGGGAGAAAATCCCGTGGCAGTAAAAAAAGCAGTTGTAAAAATACCTGTTTAATAGGAATATGGAGGTAAATATGTTTGACGTTTGTTGTGTTGGGATTTTGGTTGCGGATGTTATCACAAAACCTGTTGACACCATCCCCCGGTCGGGGTTGCTCACAAGGGTGGACAGTATTGAGCTTTTCAGCGGCGGCTGCGCCATGAGCGCGGGAATTGACATGGCGAAAATTGGTATGAAAACAGCGGTTTTGGGCAAAGTCGGACGGGACAGCTTTGGTGATTTTTTGAAGGATGAGCTTGTAAAGTATAATGTTTGTGTTGACAGTATCAGCATAGACAATAAGGTACAAACCTCTGCATCAGTAGTTTTGTCCGAGTCGGGGGGAGAGCGCAGTTTTCTGCACTGTGTAGGTGCGAACGGCACTTTTTCATACGATGATATAAACTGGCAGGTGGTTGAAGCCTCCAAAATTGCTTTTGTTGCAGGAACCATGCTTATGGACAAATTTGACGGCGAGGACTGTGCAAAATTCCTAAAAAGGTGCAAAGAAATGGGCAAAACAACGGTGCTTGACACCGCATGGGACAGTCAAGGCAGATGGATGAGTGTTTTAGAGGGCTCAATGCCGTACATAGACGTTTTTATGCCGAGTTATGATGAAGCTGTGGAACTTAGCGGCGAGGAAGAACCCGATAAAATTGCCGATGTGTTTTTTGACTTGGGTGTTTCAAGTGTTGTGATAAAACTTGGCAATGACGGCTGCTATGTGCGTGAAACCCGTGATGCAAAAGCCGCTGTAATGCCCGCCTTTAAGGTTCGTGCAGTTGACACTACGGGTGCGGGCGACAGTTTTTGTGCAGGCTTTATATCCGCCATGGTGCAAGGGCTTAGCTTTGAGGAGTGCGGAAGGTTTGCAAATGCCACGGGGGCACACTGCGTGATGGAAATGGGTGCCACAACGGGAATAAAAACATTTGATGAGATAAACGAGTTTATTAAAAATTATAGGGCTTAAACTTTGAAAGCGGCGAACGAAAAATAATTTCGTTCGCCGCCTTTTTGTTGTTAAAGTAATTCATAGCCCTTCATAACCGCTTTTTTATTAAGTTCCAAAAGCTCGGGCTTGGATTTTGGCACGCTTTTTTCAAGCCCTTCCATAAAGGTTTCAAGTTCAACCAATTCACTGCCCTTTATGTATGCCCCAAGCATTACCATATTTGCAAGTTTTCTTGCATCCATCTCATCCGCAAGCCTTGTGGCAGGTATTGCAATAAGGGTTACGTCCTCCCTCTCCACCTCATTCTGCGGTACAAGCGAGGTGTCAACCACTATAACCCCGCCGCTTACAACCTCATCCTCAAATTTATTAAGAGAGGGCAAATTCATTGCCAAAAGGGATGTGGGTTTTACTATCATGGGGGATGCCACGGGTGCATCTGACATGATTACATGGCAGTTTGCCGTCCCTCCCCGCATTTCCGGTCCGTATGACGGAAGCCATGAAACCTCATACCCCGCCGTCATTCCCGTATAAGCCAAAACCTTGCCGGCAAAGAGTATTCCCTGCCCGCCAAAGCCCGCAATAACTATTTCACTGTTCATTATCTGCCGCCCCCTTGTCCTTAAAAACTCCCAAAGGATAATAGGGAATCATATTGTCCCTCAGCCACTGCATTGATTCAAGGGGTGACAACCCCCAGTTTGTAGGACAGGTTGACAGCACCTCTACCATGGAAAACCCCCTGCCTTCAAGCTGACATTCAAATGCCTTTTTTATGGCGGCTCTTGTTGCCCTGATATTCTTAATCCCGTCTGACGAGGTGCGTGCAATATATGCCGCCCCATCAGTTGTGGCAAGCATTTCACACACTTTTATTGGGTGACCCTGGGTCTTTGTGTCACGCCCGTAGGGCGATGTTTGCGTCACTTGCCCCGCAAGGGTAGTGGGCGCCATTTGCCCCCCCGTCATCCCGTAAGTTGTATTGTTTATAAAAATTATTGTAATATTTTCGCCCCTTGCCGCCGCATGAACCGTTTCTGCGGTGCCTATTGCCGCCAGGTCACCGTCCCCCTGATAGGTGAACACAACCCTACCCGGAAGGGCACGTTTAACACCCGTGGCAACTGCCGGCGCACGCCCGTGTGCCGCTTGTATCATATCGCATTCAAAATAATTATACGCAAAAACCGAGCATCCCACAGGCGCCACACCGATTGTTTCACCTTCAATCCCAAGCTCGTCAATAACCTCCGCCACAAGGCGGTGAACTATGCCGTGGGTACAGCCCGGGCAATAATGCTGCTGCACATCGCAAAGCGATTTAGGTCTTTC
>CAZNYY010000122.1:0-6851 GCA_964577335.1 uncultured Oscillospiraceae bacterium
TTGCCGCCATACACGCAATAGGACTTTCCGCCATGTGTATTGCCATTGCAATACCGTATTTTTCGCACATATCACCAAGTTTTTTTGTTTCAAGCGCACCGCCGATGGTTAAAATATCGGGATGCACAACAGAAACCCCGCCGCTTTTCATAAGAGGTTCAAAATTTTGTGCCAGATATATATCCTCTCCCGTGCAAACAGGCACATGGCAGGCATTTGCTATTTTAACATAGTGATTGGTGTAGTGCCATGGGGCTATATCCTCAATCCACGCTATGTTATATTTTTCAAGGCGCTTTGCAAACAGGATGCAATCCTCAATACAAACATGCCCGAAATGGTCAATCGCCAAAGGAATTTCATAACCGATAACATTACGAACCTCTTTAACATAGTTCTCAAGATAGTCCATGCCTCTTTGGGTGATATGTATACCCGTGGCGTGGTGGGGAATGGTAAAGGTCTCATAATTTTTTCCAAGCATCATATCCATATCTATGGATGCCTTTTGATGGTTGATGGCTTTCATGGAATACTTTTTTATATCCTCCAACATCCCGAGCGGTGCATTCAAACAACCCGGCTCGTCCAAAAGCAATTCAATCCCCAGGTCCATTTTAACAAATGTAAACCCTTTGTCAATACGTTCCTGCAATGCTTTCCCCATATCCTTGCCTGTGTGCTTACCGTCAACATCAGTGTCGCAATACATGCGCACCCTGTCACGAAATTTCCCCCCAAGCATTTGGTAGAGGGGAACCCCCCAAGCCTTGCCCGCCAAATCCCACAGGGCAATTTCAATGCCCGACACGCCGCCCCCTTGACGGCTGTGTCCCCCAAACTGCTTAATGCGGCGGAACAATTTATCCACATTGCAAGGATTTTCGCCGACAAGTCTTGACTTTAACATAAGTGCATATGTTGCGCTTGATGCATCACGAATTTCCCCATATCCAACAATCCCCTGATTGGTATAAATCTTAATCAGCGGACAATGCTTGGGAGCCCCGTTGATATTTGCAACACGAATATCCGTAATTTTAAGCTCCGACGGATTGGAGAAGGTGTTAACGTTTTCCGAAATGTGTTCAAAAATATTTTTGTTGCTCATTTGTTGCCTCCTATTGACTTTTTATTGCAATGTACTTATTATATAGTATGTGAGGATTTTATTCATCAAAAATATTTTCTACTTTGCAAAGTATATTGTGATTTGGAAGTGATTTCATGATATTTGGTGAGACAGTCATAACTGTCGGAGAAAATAAAAAGTTTTTGTTAAAGCTTTTCCACTCCACAGTAGAGCCGGGTCAAAGAGAATACCGAGAGCATCACCATACGGAATTTGAAATTTCGGTATTTAAGTCGGGGGAAGGTATTTATACCGTCGGGGAAAAGACTTACGGGTTTCAAAAGGGCGATGTATTTATGTTCAGTAGCGATGAGGTGCATTGCATCACGGAAATATCCGCCAAGGAGCCCTTAGATTTAATGAATGTACATTTTGAACCGCAATTTATTTGGTCACCGGGAAATAACCTATTTGATTTGAAATATTTAAAAATATTTTTTGAACGCAACGAAAAATTTGAGAACCGCTTGGACAGGAATAACCCTACAACTGAAAAGATAAGAAACCTCCTGCTTGAAATGGAGCATGAATTTGAGGAAAAACAGCAGGAGTATGAGCTGATGGTTAAGACAAATTTACTTCAAATTCTTGTGGCGGCGATAAGAGGCTACGACTATGTTAAAGCCGGCACGACTTTTTCCGCCAAGCCGCCAAGCCTCGTCAGCCTGGAAAAAGCTATGAGTTATATCGACCAAAACCTGACAAGCGATATCAGCCTTGATGATTTAGCCAATAGTGCAAATATAAGCAAATCTTATTTTTGCACTATTTTCAAAAAATTAAATGGTATATCCCCATGGGACTATATAACCATCAAACGTGTGGAAAAAGCAGTAACACTTTTAAAAACATCGAGGCAAACTGTTTTGGAGATTGCACATTTGTGTGGGTTTAACAATACCGCCAATTTTAATAGGGCGTTTAGGAAGGTCACCGGAAGGGTTCCGAGGTATTATCGAAGTTAACCTGAGGATAACTTGATTTTTCACACTAACTTCTCGCACAAGGTCTTATACATTCTCATAAAACTCAGCTTATTTTAATTTATTGTCCTTAGGCTTTACAAAATTTGTTCTGTAACTGGAGATTGCCTTGCTGAACATAAAAGTTTTCAAAAAGTCTCTTATATTGAACGGGGCAAACGGCGCTATATACGGAACACCGAAACTGCTGATTGAAACAAGGTTCGTTAAAACGATGCATAAAAACAGCATAAACCCGTAAAAGCCAAAAAGTCCGGTTGAAATAAGCAGTAAAAACTTCAAAACCCTAAAGGAATTCATTAATGTAAAATCGGGCACTACAAAGGATGTCAACAAAGACACGGATGCAATAATTAGCAGAATGGGGCTAAAAATGCCCGCATCAATAGATGCCTGCCCTATAACAATTGCGGCAACAATACCCACCGCCGACCCGATGTGCTTTGACACACGGAAAAGAGATTCCCTTATAATTTCCATTAAAAATTCCAAGATTATCGCACCCATAAAAGCCGGAAAAGGAACATTGGATGACATTTCCGCCAGAATAATAGTGTATTGCGAGGGCAATACCTCGGGGTGAAAGGATGTCATTGCAACATAAAGACTTGAGGCGGCAAATGCCGTCATCAAGGAAAAGTATCTCACAAGTCTCATAAAAATGGTAAAATATTTGTTGTCATAATAATCGTCGCAGGAATAGAGAAACTCAACAAAAGCCACGGGGGCATAAATCGCCAGCCCGCTGCCCTCTACAAGCGTTACAATTCGCCCCTCCAGAAGAAGGCGGCTTGCCATATCCGAGCGTTCTATTATTCCCATCTGCGGGAAAAAGTTTGTTTGTTTGTTTTGTAAAAGCTCTTGCAACTCACCCGATTCATATATTCCGTCAATATCTATCGAGCTAATCCTTTTTTCCATTTCATTTACCGAGTCCCCGTTTGCGATGTCCTCAATATACACCATTGCAACCTGCGACTTTGTGCGTCTGCCGACGGTAAAACTCTTTATTCTCAGATTAGGATCCTTTATTCTGTTCCTTAAAAGTGACAAATTTACATCCAGATTTTCTATAAAACAGTCCTTAGGTCCCCTTACGACATACTGTATTTCAGGGGTTGCAACCGACCTGTGCTGAACCTGTTTAATGTTTATTAATACATATTTTTTTTCGTGGGGCAACAGCAAAACCGTCATGCCCGACAATATATACTCTAAAATTTTTGTTTCATCCTCATCGGTTTTACAGTCTGCGGTATAAAGGACTTTGCTTATCATAGCATCAGTAGAAATTCGGCTCTCTTCGGCGGCGGAAAAGTTTGTTATGGGTTTTATAACATTTTCCGAAAGCATATTTGCATCCGTAAGCTGTTTTACAAACAGCAGCACGGCATCCCCGCCGACGATGTTCAGCACTTTTTTGGTGATGTTGTGTTTTTGTATATCAAGAGAGTCAACAATTTGTTTTATTTTTAAATCTTGTTTTAGCATATTTGCTGCCTCCTAATGTGTCTCATTATGATCGTAATCCATTAAATTACCCGTATGAATTTCGGAGTGGATGCTCACGTTTATTGGTATATCGGAGTATATTTTGTCCCAGTCTAATTTTTCGTATTCGGTGGGAAACGAACCTTGAAATTCGTCATCCATGCCCAAGTAATCGCATCTATGCACCTTTTGCGAATCATAAATGGTACCTTCTATATCATTTTTAATCACTTTTTCGATTTCTGTTCTTATTCCCGCAAGTTTTTCGGCGTCAATCGAACAGGGATGCCTTGAGTTTGAATACATAACCTCAATACTAAACATAAGGTTAACGTCAAAGCTAACCTCGTCGTTCTCGTATTGCGGACGAACCTTTCTCCCCTTTGCCTGTACCCTTACTGTGTAATAATTATCTTCAAAGGGTATTTGGTAATTTAAATTTGCATTGTCAACACGCAAAAGATGAAGCCCCTTTGATTTTTCGTGGGGTATATTTCCTATGGTTCTGCTTCCGAAAACCACCGAGTACCCCGAATGGGCAATTGTATTATCATCCACGCTCATACTTGGGATTATAAAACAACTGTAATTGCTGGAGAGGTTTTCAAGGTATCTGCCGGTGGGTCTTAAAAATATTTTCCCCTGATCTTGCAAGCTTTTGGTCATTTCTTCAATATAAAACCCGGTGGACTCTCCGCTTGCTTCTCCAATCTTAAATATATCCTCGGGTTTGTCGTCGGTTGTGACAGTTAAAATCTTTTTACGCTGTTTAACCTCCGCCCGAAACCTGTTAAAATAATCAACAATATCAAAGTCCGTAAGGTTTCTTGTTAATATCAAAACCCTTGCGGCGCCAAGATATATGGGCTGGTCAAAGCGTCTGTCAAGGTTTGCCCTTGCTTCTACAATGTTTTCGCCCCCCGCCTTTACCACCACAAATTTTTCGCCGCCGTCCTCCGAGGATTTCCCGCTTGAGTCTGTATTGGCTATTTCCATATACAGTACAATCTGGTCGTCCTCTCTGTCGACTAAAATAGTTGTGATTATATTTGTGTCATTTATATTAATGGTATCCCAGCATCCGGTTACCGAAACAAGTATAAAAACCAATAAAATCAAACTAACTGCTTTTTTTAACATTTTTTCTCACCTTCGCTATTATAAACAATATCACAGGAAGCGCCGCCGCAGATATTAAGCCAAGAACAGTGATTAAACCCCCGAAAGTTTTGGATATGTCCTTAAACATTATATCCCCAACCATTACCAGCGCATATAAGACTATACCTATACACGCCATTGCTACATCCCGTCGTATTTTAGGGAAAACTTTGCATAGTATTTCAGAAGCAGCCATATAAACAGTTGTTGTACCAAGGATAAGGCCTGAAAAACCAAGCGTAAGATAAAGAATGTCCACCCGCTCCAAAAGGGGTATTTCTACCATTCTAAATGCTTCTATAACTGCCGTTTTATAATGGGAAACAGTGTTTACCCCTAAAATTTTAATGCTGCTTTGTATTGTAAGCACATAATAAAGACCGACAAATATAATAGTTGAAAAAAGCAGCAATGATGGTTTTTTATTATCTTTTGAAAAGGGGATCGCAAACATTACCTCCGCACCCAAAAACGGTATAATTGCAGGTATTATTCCTTTTATATAAAGACTCAGCTTGCTGGGTTCGTAAACCGGCATCAAATTATAATCCAGCCCCTGAAAAAGTGCCATAGTGAAAATAATTACCGAAAATATAATGAACAAGGGAACCAGTATTTCCAACAGTCTGGCAATGCTTATAACACCTTTATATGAAATGTATCCTATTACCGCAATCCCTATAAAGGCTATTACAAATTTTGGCGTTTTTAAGAGGAATTCCGCATTTATCAGGTTTATTATCTGGCATTCCAGGTACACGAATATTATGATAAAGTATATAAAATAATATAACAAAACAACGTATGAAAAAAACTTGCCTACAATTTCACTGCCGTATTCCGCCAGTATCTTTCCCTCGTACATTTTGTTTAGGCCAGAAACAAATAGTGAGGATAGTGCAAAAATAAGAGAAGCTGCAACAACCGAAGTCCACCCGCCGCGACCTGCTGCCCTGGACATGGTGTAGGGTATGCTTACAACATTGTAAGCGGTCATTGAAATAAAGAGGATGTAAAATATTTGTTTGTTGGTTATTTTGTTCATTCTTATCCCCCGGTGAATGTAATAAGTTTATTTCCAAAATGCAATATAAATTATTCTTCCAAAAAGAATATATTATATTCCCCGTAGAGGGATTTTGTAAGACAAAAAACCGTCCTGCATGGGAACAGCCCTGCAGGACGGCAAAAAAGCCGTTATTAAATTTTTGTAAAAGCACCAAGCCCTTCGGTGTATATCCCCTCAATTCGTGCGGCAGTAATATTATCGCCGCAAGCTTCAAAATAAATATACTCAAGCCCGGGGATAAGGCGCTTTAACGACTCTGCCATGTCACTGACGGAGTATAGGTTCTCGTAAACATGGGAGAGGGGCAAATTAAGCTCCCCTATTGATAAAACAAATGATTGATTTTTAAGTGTTACTGACATGACACCGTATATGGAATGTTCGTACACTCCGCAAATGTTGCCTGTTTCGGGGGCATAAGGCATCTCGTACTCCACCGCAGGCGCAGACGGCTTCGGTGCGGGACCGCCAAGATATTCGATAGCCTGTCCTACAAGGCTTTGGGTGTCACCCGTCCCCATTAAAACTATACCATCGCCGCTGTCAAGCGAGAATGCCGTAACAGCCCCGCTGCCAAACATATCTCCCGAGCTGTACGCAATACTGCCCCGCACAAACCAACCGTGGTAATACACCGTTTCATCGGACACATATGTGCCATATTCATAGGCATTTTCAAGGCGCCCGCTTTTGTATATATATTCAGTCCATTTAGCTAAGTCGTTTGCGGTTGTACACAGCCCTGCTGCCGCTTCAAAGGATGCGCCTCCTCGGTTAAAAGGTTCGGGAACACTTTGCCCGCCCTCAAAAACAGGCACAGCTTTTTCGGGCAGGTTTTCATAATAAGAATATCCGCTGCCACTATTATAAAGCCCCAAGGGGTCAAGAACATATTTTTTGAGCGCATCTGAATACGCAAGTCCCGTGGCGTTCTCCACAAGTTCCTCAAGGGCGCTGTATGTAATGTTTTGGTATGAAAATTTTTCCTCGCCGTAGGTCAGTGCATCTAAAATTG
>CAZNYY010000123.1:0-6811 GCA_964577335.1 uncultured Oscillospiraceae bacterium
ACCAATGGGAATGCAGGGCGCAGCGGACATGGAAGCCATGCAAAGGGTGATGGAAATCATCCGAGGGGGAAGCGAACTTAGCGAGGAGCAGTTGAAGGAACTATCAGACATGGGTCTGACCGACGAGCAAATTCAGCAGTTTAAAGACATGGCACAGGGCGGCGCCAGAGACGATATGAACCGTGGACAAATGCCGAATATGGGTGATGCACCGAATATGCCAAACAGACAGCAGAATGGGCAGACGGATATGCCAAGGGGCGGACAGGGTGAGCCTAAATTTGCAGTAACCGAGGGCACTTTTATACGCATTTTCGGCGGTACAATAGATGTGTGGGGAGGACGGGACGGCATTGACTCAAACGGGCATGTCTACATTGAAGGGGGCACACTAAAGGTTAGCGGCCAGTCCATGGGCGGTGACGGTGCGATTGAAATGGACGGTGACTTTATTATAACAGGCGGGGAGATTATTACCGCAGGCAGTATTTATATACCTTCTGAAAACTCCAGCCCCATTATTCGTTTATCATATACAAAGGTACAGCCTGCCGGCAGTGTTATTACAGTTAAGGATTTGGGCGGGAACACACTTTTGGAATACACAAGCAAAATTGCATTTTCCGCATCAGGCTTTACATCTCCGTCATTTAAAATAGGCGAAACATATTCCTTTTTTATAAACGGTGAAAAACTTGTTGATATTACGCCGGATTCACTTGTTACAAGCGTGGGTGATGACGGCGGTGCCTACAATGCAGGCAGGGGTGGGCAGATGCCAGGGGGCATGAACACACGGCAACCCATAAATGGGGAAAGTCCGCCCCGTGAAGTACCACAGCAATAACCTAATTTAATATAAAAGAACTTTCAGCAAAACACCGTAATCTCCCGGAGATTACGGTGTTTTACCTTTATATTATGCGTTCATGTCAGCCGCAGCTTGAATATTCAGTGTTTCCCGTGAGGAGCGCAGCATCTCCCTCGTATTTAAGTCAGTATTTTCTTTTATGTCAGAGAGAAAATCGTCAAGATAATGCACTTTTGTTTCAAGCCCCGCCAATATCTTAGGCTCGTTATCTCCGTTTTTATACAATGTAACACCGTTTGAGGCAACAGTAAATGTTATCATGCCCTCAGTTCCCCAAAATTGAAACATCCAGTAGCACGGCATATTAAAGCCAAAGGAATCGGGCAGGGCATAAGATACATCGGCAATCAAACCCGCACCGTTTTCAAGGGTTGCCATAAACTGGGCGCTGTCCTTAAAATCTTTTTCCTCTGTTGCAAAGCCGTTCCAGCAGCGTGCCCCTTCAACCTTCTGTACCCCAAAGCCTGTTATAAAGCGCACAAGGTCCACCCCGTGGATTGCAATGTCGTTTATGGTGCCGCCGTGTTTTCCGTCCTCAAAATACCAGTTTGGACGGGTGCCGTAGTTTAGCGGGTGTTGCCCGCCAAAATAAATGCAGCTAACATCTCCTATTTCACCGTCCAAAACCAGCTTTTGCGCGGCGACAATATTTTTGTTGTGGCGCAAATCCAGCATAAGACCGACCTTTAAATTTTTTTCACGGGACAAGCGCTCTATTTCGTTTAGCTGGGTTATGGAGGTGCAAAGAGGTTTGTCCGAGGTCACATGCTTACCCGCCCGAAGCGCATCAATTGCCATTTGCCCCCTTGCTCCAAAATAATTTCCAATGGCTATTGCGTCAATACTTGGGTCCTCTATCATGGAGGCGTAGGTTTCGTGTGTAAAATTCACTTTGTATTTGTCTGCGGCAAAACCCTTTACCTCCTCAAAATCCTCCCAAGCGCCCGCTATTTCCACACCCGAATGTTCCGCCGCCGCAGAGTAAAGAGAAAAAATGTGCCCGTGGCGAAATCCTGCAAATCCTAATCTAATCATACTTATCCTCCTGTAATAATTTTTCTGTATCTCGTTATATCCTGTGAGGTTATTTTATCTTAACATAAAATTTTTTGCTATGCAAATTCATTGAAAAACATTGCATTTCCTGCGAAAAAACGGCTCATATGGAAACTGCCCCATACCGCTCGGTATGGGGCAGTGAAAAATTAAGGCTATTTTAAAAACAGTTCTATAACGGGCACAAGCACATTCGGCTGGGTGGGCGGCAGTTTTAAAACCAAAAGGTCGTCACCTTGGGTTCTTCCTTCGCTAAAATGGTCTACTGTCTTTTCAGTGAACAAAATCTCGCTGCCATCGTGAAGAAATTGGGCATAGTCTACCTTTCCGGCAAAACCCGGCATTTCCAAAAAGGCGAAAGGATATTGCATACAATGTACATACAGGCGCTTGCCATCCTCGCTTTGGGTAAGCTTACAGCCGTCAGGTACCGTGAATTCAGGTTCTGCCATAGTACAGCCATAAATCGAGCGGCAGTTATACTTCATCCAATCGGCATAAACAGTGAGTGCCGCTTCCGTCCGATAGTCTAAATAACCCCTGGAGGTGGGGCCTACATTCATCAGCAGATTACCGCCAATAGAAACAGTATTGATAAGCATATCAATCAGCATTTTTGAGGGTTTCCAGCTTGCCTCATCCCGATGATAACCCCATGAGCCGGAGAGGGTTTGGCAGGCTTCCCAGGTAACCAGTTCGCCCGTTTCGCTATGGCGCACCCAGGAGAGAGGCTGATATTGCTCGGGTGTCCACAAATCTTGTTCTATTTCGGTGCGGTTGTCTATAATAATATGCGGTTGCAGTCTTCGTGCAAGTGCAATTAGCTCATCCGCCTCCCAGTCTTCCTTGCCCTTGCCCTTCATCCAGTCCTTTTGCCCAGGCCTTGGCTTTGAATAGGAAAAATCAAACCACAAAATATCAATTTTTCCGTAGCCCGTTAAAAGCTCTTCCACTTGGTTTCGCATATACTCGGCGTATTTGCGCATGTCACGGTTTTGGTTTTGCAAACCGGCATCTTCGTCATCCCGCCGGGGGTGCAAAACGTCAATGGGAAACTCGGGATGGTGCCAATCTATCAAGGAATAGTAAAAACCAATCTTAATCCCCTCTGCCCGAAACGCATCCACATATTCCCGCAGCAAATCACGTCCCGCCTTGGTATTTGTGCATTTATAATCGGTATATTTGCTGTCAAACATACAAAAACCTTCGTGGTGCTTAGCCGTCATTACGGCATATTTCATACCTGCGGCTTTTGCCTGCCTTGCCCAGTCCTTTGGGTCATATAAATCTGGGTCGAAATACTTAAAATATTTTTCATATTTTTCCTCGGAGATACATTCCCTGCTTTTAATCCACTCGTGGCGGGCAGGCATGGCATATAGCCCCCAATGAATAAACATACCAAACCTCTCTTGGCGAAACCACCGAGTATCCCCCGGCGTTTTTCTTACAACATAGCTTGACATATCCCTAACCCATTCCTTTCCTTCAAGGCTTGTAAAACAGCCTTTTTGTATGATATAATTATCTTAGAATACATATGAACAAAAGTAAATGAAGATTATATTCAGAAATATGGACGTTTTAACGTGAAAAATCACGTTAGCCTCTGGCGAAATGGAGATTATTATGCTAATTCAAACAAACCATATTGTTTCGGATTTGTGCAGCAATGTGTATTGTGAAGTGGGGGACAGCGGTTATGCCCGTGCAGGTACGGAATGGGGAGGGGTTTCCTCATCCCCGCCGTATGCCCGACTGTATTTTTTTATAGAGGGGGACCCATATTTTAAAGCCGGCGGTAAAACCCTGATGTTTAAAAAGAACCACGCTTATTTTTTACCCAGTGGGTTTTCCTTTTCCTACGGCTGCAAAAGCCATATGAGTCAGCTTTATTTTCATTTAAATTTTTATGATATGAGTGGGGCGGAGTTGTTTCGTAGTGAAACCGACTGGATGTATCTCGCCCTTTCTGTGGAGAAGATGAAAGAACTGCTTTTGCTGTATCAGGAGGAAAATCAACTTAATGCCCTGATGCTAAAGCAAGAGATTTTGTGGTGTGTGCTTGCCATGGCGCAGCAGCGAGCAGATTTTATGCCCAAACCCTTTTTATACAGCAAATATGTAAAGGCTGCTCTAACCCTTATCAAGCAAAATTTGTCCATACAGCTAAACAGCAGCCGGCTTGCCGAACAATTGTTTGTATCTAAAAGCACCCTGGAGCGGGATTTTCGCAGGGAGGTTGGGAGCCCAATTGGAAAATATATCAATAGCCTTGTTTTGTTCCATGCCGAACGGCTGCTTTTAAAAACAGATTTGCCTATCTCACAGATTAGTGAAATCCTTGGATTTTGTGACCAGTTTTATTTTTCCCGACGATTTAAAGTAAAGTTTTTGCAAAGCCCTCAAAGGTATCGCAACCAAAAGTTGAAATAGGATTTAAGTAAAAATTAAATTAACATTTATAGTATACTCCAAACCTTTTTCTGACGGAAAAGATAATATCTGCCCGTCCTCAACACTTGAAAAAACATTTGTGCTATTTGATGATTTTACATTTGCCCCGCTGATGCCGGGATATTTCAGTCTTATATTACCGTCGTTTTTGGAGCGGATATTAAATTTTGCCTTGCCCTGCCCCCAATGCGCATCTATTTCAAAACCGCCCCTTGCAACAAGACCCGAAAAACTGCCGCTGTCCCACGATTTTGGCAAACAGGGGAGAAGCTCTATATACCCGTTGTGGCTTTGCAGAAGCATTTCGCATATTCCTGCCGTAAACCCAAAATTACCGTCTATTTGAAAAGGTGGATGGGCGCTTAGCAAATTCGGATAAACCGAGCGGCGTATTGCATTACCTGCAAACTCATATGCCAAACTATCATCTTTAAAGCGTGCGGCAAGGGAAACAATCCATGTACAGCTCCATCCGGAAAGCCCGCTGCCGTGCAAAGTTCTAAACTCAAGCGATTTTTTTGCCGCTTCAAGCAAAGAATTGCCGGTAACGGTGTTTGCGGGGTAGATGCCGTACAAATGGGAAAGATGGCGATGCCCCTTTTCCGATTCCGCATAATCCATGGGCCATTCCTTCAGCCGCCCGTCATCGCCTATTTCAAGCGGTGCAAGCTTTTTAAGTGCGGATAATAGTTTGGCGGCAAAGTTTTCGTCCGTTTTTAAAACAGATGAGGCTTCTATGCATGAGCCAAATAAGTCCTGTATAATAGAAATGTCCATTGCACTGCTGACACCGCAGGACGACATTTCGTTATTCTCTGCCAAGAATGCATTTTCGGGTGAGGTGGACGGAACCGTGATTAACAGACCATCGTCCTCCACCAACCAGTCAAGCAAAAATATTGCAGCCGACTTCATAATGGGATATGCCCTTTCCCTCAAAAAATCAATATCCCCCGTATGCAAATAATGCTCCCACAGGTGGCGGCAGCTCCAAGCACCCCCCATGGGCCAAAACGCAAAACGGGCACTGCCTGATACGGGCTGCGCAAAACGCCATATGTCACTATTGTGGTTTGTAACCCAACCGGGGGCATTAAAAAAGGTTTTTGCCACCTTTTCACCCGTCACACTAAGCTCCTCAATCATTTTAAGAAAGGGTTGGTGACATTCGGGTAAATTACAGGTTCCAACATGCCAGTAATTCATCTGTGCGTTAATATTAAGGGTGTAATTACTGCTCCACGGCGGGCGCACTTCCTGATTCCATATACCCTGTAAATTTGCGGGCTGCGTACCTTCCCGTGAAGATGCGATTGTCAAATACCTCCCGTACTGAAACAAAAGTGTCAATAAATTATCATCCGCCTGCCCCTCCTGCATTGCAATAATGCGCTCAGGGATGTCCAGTCCATCATTTGGTGTACCCAATTTTAAATCCACCCGTTTGTATAGACTTTGATAATCTTCAATATGGCGGTTTTTCAGGGTATCATAATCCATGCCACGGATGTTTTTGTGGTATGACATACACTCCCCATAATCGTCTTTCCCCTCGGATACGGGCATGGCATCAAACCCGTTAAAGCTTGTTCCGGCTGAGAAAGACAGGGTTACATAACTTGCTTTTTTAATTTGCAGTGTCCCGCCGAAGGAATACACCTCACCGTCTGTTTCATGCACTCTCACCTCGGCGGTAAAAGTTATGCTTTCCTTGTCCTCTTCATAAAGCACGGGTATATCTGTCGGGCAATATGCGGGTTTTGAGGTGGTGGGGCATCTGCCTGACAAAATCAGGCTATTGTATTTGCTGCCGAACACCTTGTGCGGCATGGGGGAATCTATGCCCACATTAATATGGATGCTCTTTGGTCGGTCACCCTCTATTCGCACAATTAAAACACCGTCTTTGCCCGACACAAAGACTTCCCTTAAAAACCCAACCCCGTTTCGTGTGAACTTGGTTTTTGCAACCGCCGTTTCCAAATTCAGCTCACGCACATAATCCGAAACAGTGTCGGGATTGTATTTATAACCGGACATCACATTATCAAGATGTGTAAAGGATTCAATATACAAATTTCCCAAAGGCTCATACGCCTGCGTCATCCTGCCAAGCATCTGCCCGTCACCGTACTTCTTGGTACGGTTTCCAAGCATCTTCTCGTCAATTATTTTCTCTGCCTGTGCATATTTTTTGTCCAAAATCAGCTTGCGCACGGTTTCCATATGTGACGGGGCATCGCTTGACAAATCCCCCCCAGGTGCGCCTGACCAAAGCGTGTCCGCATTAAGCTGTATTCTCTCACGTTCCACACCGCCGAAAACCATCCCGCCCAGTCTGCCGTTTCCAACGGGCAGCGCTTCCTCCCAAATTACCGCAGGGTTTTTATACCATAATCTCATGTTCGTGCCCTCCAATCATTC
>CAZNYY010000124.1:0-6751 GCA_964577335.1 uncultured Oscillospiraceae bacterium
AAAGTATCAGGAGGTTTGCATTTTTTGTCATAGCAGCAAAAATGTTTTACCAATCAAGGAGAAATATATATGCGAACACTGCAAAGAGGAACTTAAGCTAAACTAACACCGGGGATGGCTTGTGGATATATAAAACTCGTGGATTTATCAATGGCAATAGAGACGCTTGTAAGTAATGCGGAAAACTGAGCAGGACTATAGCTAAGCCTTAACACTAAAAAATCAACCGCTCTGTTGATTGAATGAAGCAAGATGCTGGAGGTAAAGATATGTTTAAAAACAAAAAGAAATTAACAGCTTTACTAATCGTTTACAGTACAGTTTTCATTGGTGGCTTACTTTTATGTTTCAATGCCGAAAAAATAACATGCAGCCATGTAAGGCAATATGATTCTTTAAACCCGAATGTTTCAATTCTTAATCTTGAAGAAGTAGAAAGAAAAGTGTTGCCAATCATGCTAACAGGTACAGTATTGGCACTGACATCCGGAATAGGAATTGTAATTGCTTTAAAGGGTAGTATCGTAAACTGATTCAAAACAACTGGTGCTTAACTGATAGATAAGCATGTTTAGTTTTATCTATTTGGCACAAAGCTATGGGCAGCCGTAAAACAGAAATTTTTATGGAGCAAGGTGGGTTTATTCTATCTTGCTCTTTTTGATGCATAATTGACAAGACGGACGAATCAACAGTATAATTATATGAGGAATAAATGTTTAAAATATAATCTTTATACAAAGAAATCAAGTGAGGGGAAAAGGCAAATGGGGAAAATAGGACTTATCGTTGAAGGCGGCGGTATGAAATGTGCTTATAATGCAGGAATTTTAGACGCATTTATGGATAACAACATCACCTTTGATTACGCTATCGGTGTGTCCGGGGGTGCCGGTAATATCGCATCCTTTTTGGCAGGTCAAAGAGGACGTAATATTCGTTTCTTCACAACACATATCCATGACTCGGGGTACTTTGGATTAAAAAGTTTTATAAAAACCGGAAATTTATTCGGAATGCAATACATATACAGTGAATTGACAAACTCAACGGGCAAAGACCCGCTTGATTTTTCCGCTCTATTAGCAAATCCTTCAGATTACTATGTAGTAGCCACAAATGCAACCACAGGAAAGCCTGCGTATTTTGGAAAAGAAGATATGAAACAGGACGATTACCGCTGTATCATGGCATCAAGCTCCATTCCCGTTGCCTGCAAACCTGTTAAAATCGGTGATTTTTATTATTATGATGGTGGTCTTAGCGACGCCATTCCCGTACAGAAGGCACTGGATGACGGATGTGACCGTCTTGTTGTAATTTTGTCAAAACCAAGAGGATTTATAAGGAAACCGCAAAGACTCGGGTTTTTACATTCTAAATCTTGTCGTAAGTATCCGAATATCGTGTCAGCTATTGACAATCGGCATGTGGTATATAACGCCAACCTAAAGAGAGTGCATGAATTAGAGAAAAAGGGGATTGCCTTTGTTTATGCGCCAAGCGAGCGTATAAAAGTAGGAACTTATACCATGAATGAAAAAGTTGAATGGGAAATGTATGCACTTGGAATAAAGGATTTTTCAGAACAAGAAAAACAATTGGGGAGATTTCTGAAAAGCCTATAATATGGTCGAAGATGAGATTTTGCAAAGAAACATTAAAAAAACAAAATATGATGTCCGAAAATGGCTGGACATTATGAGGGAGCGTGTTATAATTAAATTAAGTTTAACGAGGACGTGATGAGATGCCCGAAAACAATAACGCCCTATATGCGGCATTTAAGGCAAAAGACGCTCGCTTTGACGGACGTTTTTTTGTTGGTATATCTTCCACAAAAATTTACTGCCGCCCAATATGCCGAGCGAAGCAAGCAAAAATCGAAAACTGCACTTTTTTTCCTACCGCCGCCGAAGCGGAACAAAACGGATATCGCCCGTGCCTTTTGTGTAGACCGGAACTGGCACCGGGAACATCTATATCGGACGCTAATGCGAATTTAGTTTATCGTGCCGCAAGAATGTTGGAAGAAAATTGCGGCAACGGACAGAGTTTAGATGCGCTTGCCGGACGGCTTGGCTATACCGACCGACATTTGCGGCGTGTATTCACACAGGAATACAACGTATCCCCGGTTCAATATCTACAAACATGCAGATTACTTCTTGCAAAAAATCTTCTTACTGACACGGATTTGTCTGTAATGGATGTGGCAATGGCAGCGGGATTTGGTAGTTTGCGGCGACTTAACGACCTTTTTAAAAAACAATATAATCTTTCGCCAACAGCTTTGCGCAAACTTACCCCCGAAGAAAAGACCCATAACAGCGATATTACTTTAGCGTTGGGTTATCGCCCTCCGTATCGGTGGGAAGCAATGCTTAATTTTCTTGACGGACGAGCAATATCTGGGGTTGAGGTCGTTAAGAGCGGCGAATATATGCGCACCGTGCATTTAGTATCAGCAGAGGGAAAGCCTATATATGGTTGGGTTCGTGTGGGGTATAATCCGCAAAAAAATGTTTTGACCGTTACAACAAGCGATACTTTGCTACCTGTATTGCCACAAGTATTAGCACGCATACGCCGCTTATTTGATTTGCATTGCGACCCGATCGCTATTTATGAAACACTTAACGTGATGAATGATATACGCCCCAATCTTTGCATTTTAGGAACTCGTATACCCGGTTGTTTTAACGCTTTTGAAATGGCGGTGCGAGCTGTACTCGGACAGCAAATAACGGTAAAAGCAGCAAGCACATTGGCGGCAAGAATTACCGAAAATTACGGTACACCTATCCAAACCGGCGTTGACGGACTAACGTATATTTTCCCCGCACCCGAAAAAATATTGGAATTAGGCGAGGAAATTAAAAATCATTTTGGTGTTTTAGGTGTCATTTCTTCACGCTCGAAAACAATTTATGAATTGGCAAGGGTATTCGCACAAGGGGAAATTGATTTTGACCTTTGTACACAGCCGGAGGAGGAAATAAAAAAGCTTATGAGAATTCACGGCATTGGAAGCTGGACGGCACAGTACATTGCCATGCGGGCACTTGAATGGACGGACGCTTTTCTTGAAACGGACGCAGGCATTAAAAAAGCATTGCACCCTTATACATCAAAGGAGTTATTAACCATATCGGAGGCGTGGCGTCCGTGGCGCAGCTATGCGACCGTCAACCTTTGGAACACATTATAACGTATAAGCAGAAACTTTTTCGATTGTAGAAAAAATTTCTTACCAATGTGCGTTTCAACGAAGCGTGGATATTTGCGCGAAGTTATGAGGAGGCTTTAATATGTATTACACTACAACACACCAATCGCCCGTTGGATTGCTAACATTGGCGTCTGACGATAATAATCTGATTGGTTTGTGGATTGAGGGGCAGAAGTATTACGGCGGTGTTATTCTTGATACGGCAACGAAAAAGGATAACATCCCCATTTTTGATATGACGAAAAATTGGTTAGTCAGATACTTTGACGGTAAAAATCCCTCTATTGAAGAGGTGTCTTTAGCGCCAATCGGCAGTGATTTCCGCCACGATGTATGGAACATATTATGTGAAATTCCATATGGCAAGGTAATTTCATATGGCGATATTTCGAAAAAGATAGCCGAAAAAAGCAACAAAAAAAGCATGTCCGCACAAGCGATAGGCGGTGCTGTCGGACACAATCCAATATCTATTATCATTCCATGTCACCGTGTTATCGGCTCTAATGGCAGTTTAACCGGCTATGCCGGAGGTGTTGATATAAAGAAGCGATTGCTTGAATTAGAGGGTGCCCGCATATGATTATTAGTGCAAGCCGCAGGACAGACATACCTGCTTTTTATTCAGAATGGTTTATGAATAGGCTACGCGAGGGATATACACTTGTGCCTAACCCTCGCAATCCTTCAAGGTTGGGGAAAGTAAACCTTTTACCGGATATAGTAGATTGCATTGTTTTTTGGACGAAAAACCCCCGCCCGATGTTTGATAAAATGGATGAATTAGACAGAATGGGTTATTCCTACTATATACAATTTACCTTAACACCATACGACAAATCGATAGAAAAATATTTGCCACCCAAAGAGAAACTGATAGACACATTTGTTGAAATGTCGCAACGGATAAGCCGAAAACGCTCTGTTTGGCGATATGACCCTATCATTATTGACGAACGATTTTCGGTACAATGGCACATTGAGCAATTTGCTATTATGTGTGAAAAACTGCACCGTTACACGAACTGTTGTATTTTAAGTTTTGTGGACCCATACAAAAGTATTGGTGATCGTTTTCGTGGGCTGACAAACAATGAAATATATGCGGTTGCGGCAGGTATTTCTAAGATTGCAAAGGCACACGCTATTTCACTTTTTACTTGTGCAGAAAAAATCGATCTCAGCAAATACGGTATTCAGCACGGAGCGTGTATCAATCAAAGCCTTATAGAACAGATTATCGGAAGCCCTATAAAAGCAAAAAACGATACAAATCAACGTACGGATTGTTGTTGTATTGAGGCTGTGGATATTGGGGCATATGATACTTGTCCGCACGGTTGTGCTTATTGCTATGCTACATCAAGCAAAAAAATGATGGAGCACTTTGTTGCCACTCATGACCCATTAGCACCAATGATTATTGGCTATCCAAGGGGCGATGAAATCATTACCGATAGAACAACGGTATCGCAAAAAATAAATCAAATCAGTATGTTTTAGAGGTGAATTAAAAATGCTATTGAATATTAGCGGACGAACCGACATTGTAAATTACTATTCAGAATGGATGTTCAAGCGTTTTAAAGAAGGCTATGTCCTATCTCGAAACTCTTTGTTTCCAAACTCAGTAAGACGATATGAATTAACACCTGAAAAAGTGGATTGTTTAATCTTCGGTTCAAAAAATTATGCCCCGGTGCTTGGCCGTATTCATGAAATTACCGACCGCTTTAACACATATTTTTACTATACAATCACCGCCTACGGCAAAGATATAGAGCCGGGTGTTCCGGATATTAGTAGTAGCGTGGAAACACTGTTGAAATTGTCGGCCGTTGTAGGCGCAGAGCGTCTGGCTTGGCGATATGACCCTATTTTATTAACAGAACACTATACGATAGAACATCATATTAAAACTTTTGAAAGTATTGCAAAACGTGTTGCCGGTCGTGTTGACCGCTGTATTTTCAGTTTTGTTGAAATGTACAAAAAGCACGAAACCAATTTGCCCGAACTGATTACCATAACCGAGGAACAAATGGACGTCATTGCTCGTGAAATTGGAATGATTGCAAAACGATATGGCATAATTCTTCAAACCTGCGGACCGGAAGAAAACTATGCAAGATATGGAATTGAAACCTCCGGTTGTGTGACACTGGATATTGTAGGACAGGCGAATGACCTCGAATTTCGCAATATAAAGCACAAGGGCTTTCGCAAGGGTTGCCATTGTATTGAAAGTAGGGACATTGGCGCACTCAATAGCTGCTTAAATGGTTGCAAGTATTGTTATGCCAATAAAAACTCACAAATTCCGCATGAAAATTATGCCCAGCACAATCCCAATTCGCCGTTGTTGATTGGAAATATTAAAGAAACAGATCGAGTTGAGCCAGGAGCACAAAAATCATTCTTAAAATGCCCCGCCAAGTGTGAAACAAAATAAAGGTGGTATAAACTGATATGAAGGATAAGCAATATTTTGAATACGGCGAAATGGAAATCGCATGGTTAAAAGAAAAAGACCCTGATTTGGGGAAGGCGATGGACGAGATTGGTTATTTAACCCGTGAGCTTATCCCCGATTTATTCATGGCACTTATTAACTCTATCATCGGGCAACAGATATCCACAAAAGCACAGGAAACTATATGGATGCGATTTCTTGATATGTTTAATCCGATAACGCCGGAGCATATTGCCGCAGTAGCCGCCGAAACAATACAAACCTGTGGCATTTCCTTAAAAAAGGTGGAATATATCAAGGGAATAGCCCAAAGTGTCATTGGTGGAAGCTTGAATTTGGATGAAATACAAGCTATGTCAGATGAAGATGTATGCAAGCGATTGAGCCAAATAAAGGGTATTGGTATATGGACGGCGGAAATGCTGATGATTTTTTCCATGCAACGCAAAGATGTTGTGAGTTTTGGAGATATGGCAATTCTTCGTGGTATGCGAATGTTATACCGACACCGAAAAATAACACCTGCATTATTTGCAAAATATAAACGGCGGTACTCACCATATGGAACGGTAGCAAGTTTGTATTTGTGGAGCATTTCTCACGGAGGGTGTGAGGGGCTTGTTGACCTTGCGCCGAAAGCGGGAACACAGAAAAAGGCGAAAATAAAAGCATGTGGGAAATAAGCAATAGTGTTTGTTATCTCTTTATTCTGTCAAAAATGGATGTTGGGATTATACTCCGATAGGCATTTTTTATTTGCTCCTCTTCGGGACAAGTTGTCTTGAAGTGATACCTCGTTGCCGATCCCCGCCAAAATCCATTCGATTTTCAGCTTTATCAAAAATCGAATGGAGGAATTTTATAATGGCAACAATCAATTTACGGGATTTTTACCCGTTCTATACACATGATTATTTTGTGCAATATTTCATTCACTACATTAAAACTATCATTCACAACATTTTGCGTACAAATGAAAATTCATATGATATAGTTTTACGGAAAATATTATGAGATTTTTTTACCATGTTAATTTTTAAACGAAT
>CAZNYY010000125.1:0-6708 GCA_964577335.1 uncultured Oscillospiraceae bacterium
TTGAGCGGCTCTGTGTTATGGATAGGTTTCGGGTCATCCTTTGCGGCGGGCAATATTTAAAGGAGGAAAATGCTTTCTATGGTCCGTTGACCCATGATGCGATTTTAAACTTTCATGTATCCAAGGCGTTTGTATTCCCATCTGCCATATCCTTGAAAAATGGGGTTGCTGACTATAGCATGGAACTTGCGGAGGTGCAGAAGGTCTATATGAAAAATGCAGATCAAATTATCATTATGGCGGATAGCTCAAAGTATGAGAAAAATGCTTTTATAAAACTTTGTGAATTGAAACCACAGTATATATATATTACGGATTCGAATCTAAGTGATGAAATATATGCGCTCTATAAAGAAAATAATATAAATATTTTTAAAGAAAATAATATAAATATTTTTAAAGAAAAGAGGAATTGTGATGAATGAAAAGGTTATATTAATTTTACCTGATGGTATGCGTCCTGACAGTTTGGATGGTATTCCTTTTGCAAAGAAGTTTATGAGCAAGAGCAGCTACAGCATGAAGGCTAAAACGGTGATGCCCTCGGTTACACTACCATGCCATATGTCGTTGTTCCATAGCGTTGACCCTCAGAGGCACGGGATTGTAACAAATATACACACACCACAGGTCAGACCTATTGACGGGCTTTGCGAGCAACTCAAAAAAGCAAATAAAAAATGCGCTTTTTTCTATGACTGGGAGCAACTGCGTGATTTAGCACGTCCGGGGTCGTTAGTTTATTCAAACTACATTTGTGGTGATAGTTATACATATTCACATGCAAAGGAAGTGCTTACAAAAAATATGATTGAATATGCTCGGCAGAGCTTAGTGGACTTCATTTTTTTGTATATAGGGCATCCCGATGAGGTAGGACATCAGCACGGTTGGATGAGTAAAGAATATATGGAATCCGTTGCCAGTTCATGGAAGTGCATCGAAGATATTATGGACAGCCTTTCGGATGAGTACACCGTGATTGTTACAACTGACCATGGCGGTCATGACCAGACCCATGGAACGGAAATGGACGAAGATATGTTGATCCCCGTTATATTCAATGGTCCTAAATTTAAGAAAAACCATCAATTGGACAATATAAGCATAAAGGATATTGCACCTACTATTACCAAGTTGCTGGGCTGTGAAGCCGCCCCTGAGTGGGAGGGAGTCAGCATCCTTTGAAGAAGCTGGTTGATAAAAGGCATATCAAAACTATGATTTTGATATGTACAATGGCTTATTTTGTAAGCTATATTACAAGAGTTAACTATGCGGCGGTTATTGTTGAAATCACTAAAAGTGAGGGTATCACAAAATCAGCGGCCTCACTGGTCACGACGATAAGCTTTATTACATATGGAGTAGGTCAATTAATAAGTGGATACTTAGGGGACAGAATACAGCCCAAGTTATTGATGTTTTTTGGGCTGCTGATAACATCTGCCATGAATTTGTTACTCCCGATATGCGGCAGTATTTCGTGGATGACGGTGGTATGGGCAATTAATGGTTTTGCCCAAGCCATGCTTTGGCCGCCCATGGTAAAAATTATGGTGGGTATGTTTAATGCATCAGTTTACCGCAGAGCTTGCGTTAAGGTGAGTTGGGGAAGCTCGTTAGGTACTATTGCGGTATACTTGTTTGCCCCGTTTTGTATTGTTACATTGGGTTGGCAGTCGGTGTTTTACATTCCGGCAGTGATAGGCATTATCATGGCGGGGGTTTGGCTAATTGTTTGCGGGAAAATGGAGAAGTATACCGTGGAGGTTGAGGAGAATAGCCCGCCGGCTGAGGCAAAAGGGTCCTCAATGGGAGGCTTGCCTAAAAACTTTACGGTCACACTTCTAATTATGACGGCAATTCTCTTTCAGGGAATTCTGCGTGACGGGATTAATACATGGATGCCTTCATATATCTCGGAAACCTACAATTTAAGCAGCTTTGTATCAATTTTAACCGGTGTTCTACTGCCGCTATTTGCTATTTGCTTTTTTCAATTTACACTATGGTTGCATCAAAAATTTATCAACAATGAGTTGACATGTGCGGGGTGCATCTTTGGGGGCGGTTTTGTTGCGGCACTTATGCTGTATTTTGTGTCGTCATATAGTGCGGCACTGTCAGTCTTTCTGTCGGCTGTCATTGTCGGTAGTATGAGTGGCGTGAATCTGTTGCTCGTAAGCATGGTTCCGCCATACTTAGGAAAATACGGGAGAGTGTCTTTTGTGTCGGGAATGCTAAATTTCTCTACTTATGTTGGCAGCGCAATCTCTACTTATGGAATCGCTGCAATATCTGAAAAAATGAGCTGGCAAGCTGCAATTTTATGCTGGTCCATTGTGGCTTTTTTTGGCACAACCATATGCTTTGCCAGTAAAAATAAATGGGAGATATTTAAAAAAACTACAGTTTAAATTAATTAAGATTTTAAGGGTGACTTTGTGCTAAATTATACAAAGTCACTCTTTTTAATCAAAGTCTAAAAATTTATGTGGTGGTATATCAAGGTTTTTTGCAATTCTAAAAAGGGTATCCAGACTTATAGGCTTATGAATATTGGGTGCCTCAATCTGCCCTATAAAGCTTGTGCCTACACCCATTTTATTGGCAAGGCCTTCTTGCGTAAGACCTTTTAGTTTTCTATAATAAGATACTTTTAATCCAATCTTCGTGTAATTTTGTGCAAATTCATCAATCATAAATATCACTCCTATATATATTATAAATGCTTGCAATACAAAAGTTTATATGATATACTTACAATAATTATTACCATACGGGTAATAATTATTATTCTTTTGGTTATCTTTGTTATTGATATAGTAGTAAAAATCAAATAAATTTAACTACATACATATGCAGGCTCAGTAGTGGTAACAGCACTTGATAAGCTTGAAGTGCAGATGACATGATAATTTATTGTTGTGATTTTCTTTAAAAGGAGATTAATAATTTTAAAAATAATAATTAACACAAGGAAATGGGATTATAAACAAGATATGGTACTTGAAATTTTGGGGATTATTTGATAAAATATTGTTAAGATTTATTAAGGAATCCTACAAACACCTATATTGTTGAGAAAATGGGTTATATTTCATAAAAACGTCAAAAAGTCCATAAGTTTATTTGTTTAGTACATAGAATTTACTTGCTTAAAAGGTTATACTATAATTTAGTATAATATCAACATTAAAATGTGAATTACAAAGCTTAAACTGTAAGAAACGAACAAAGATATTACCTCGTATGTGGATAACAATGACAAATTAAGAAGAAAGGGGGACACTTAAGGTGTCGAATTGGAAAAGGATTCTGGTATTGTGTCTGTGCTTTTTGATGGCAAGCGTGGGAGTTAATGCGGATAGCCTGATATTAAGCTATGATGCGGAAAACCAAGCGGTTAACATCAGCTTGGAAATGGAGGGAGCTGTAGACCGAAAGCCTGTGACATTGGTTATAATTGGTGAGGGCAGCACCGAATACGCATACATAAGAGAATATGATGCGGATGCTGAAGGGAAATTGCAAGTAACTGCAGGGCTTACGGGGGATAAGGTCAGTGGGAAATACCTTGCCAGTGTAACATCGGGGGACAGTAATATGGAAGCCTGGTTTTGGCATATGAATTTTGCACAAGCTTCTGCCTCCGTCACAAAAATAAATGCAGTAAAGACAGCCGCAGCTTTTACTGAAGAATTGCGAGGGGAGGCAGACAATCTCGGAATTGATATTGATTATTTTAATGCAAAGGCCTCCGACATAGCCACGATGTTTCTAAACATTAAAGGTAATGCAAACCTTACACCGCTTGAGTTTTGGCGTACATACTACACTGCTGCTGTGTGTGCATACTCAAAAGGGGAGACGAAATATAAGAATATTGAATTGCTTTTAAAAAGTAACAGCAGTGCAATGGGAATTGATTATGAGAGGCTCGCAGAAGAACAAAACGAGGTAAAAAATGAGCTTTATTCCCGATTTTCAAAAGGCAGCTATACACATTGGGATATCGAAAAGCAGTATAATGAATGGCTAAACCTTGCCGTCATCAATAATGCGTCAACATGGAATGCTTATTATAAGCTTATATCTGATACATATTCCACCGAACTGGGGCTTGACTTTTCAAAGTATAACAGCAGTTCGTACAAACAGGACATAATCAAGGAACTGATGGCTGAAAACTTTGGCAGTTATCAGGCTTTGCGGGACGCATTTTACCAAGCTGTAAACAGAGACAGGGGTAAAGGCGGCGGCGGGAGCGGTTTGGGAACAAGTCCACAACCTTCAAAGCAGATGGAGTTTGCGCCGCCGGCAACACAGCCCGAAGAGGTAACTCCGCCGCCGAAAACAGAAACTTTTTCCGATGTGCCCTCCACGCACTGGGCATATAGCCCCATAAACGAGTTGTTTGAAAAGAATATACTTTCGGGATATGCGGACGGTTCGTTTCTGCCCGGGAATGAGGTTACAAGAGCTGAATTTGCCAAAATGCTTGCAGGTGCGTTTTACTCGGGTCAGAGTGCCTCTGCCAATGCATTTAATGATGTAAATACCGGGGACTGGCACTTTGAATATATAGCACTCTTGTTTGATAAGGGTATAATTTTGGGTGACGAAAACGGCAACTTTAACCCGAGTAATCCCATTTCAAGACAGGATATGGCTGTTATGGTTTTGCGTGTTCAGGGTGATAATCTAAAGGAAATTCGTGAATATACAGGGTTTTCGGATCAGAATGAAATAGATGCCTATGCAGCCGAAAGTGTGAATGCTTTATATGCGGCGGGGATACTAAACGGTATGCCTGACGGCAGTTTTATGCCAAAGGGGCGTCTAAGCCGTGCAGAAGCGGCTAAGGTGATTTATGAATTATTGAATACTGGGGGTGTGGGGCAATGAGAAAACGCATATTGTCGGCGGTAACCATTCTGTGTGTATTCTTTACCGCTATCTCATTTGATGTCTATCCGGCTGAGGGAGAAGTTTTTTACGAGCCGTTTTCAACGGATCATCTTGCTTTGAAGCTGTTTGAAAATATCGGCGCGATTAAATCTGCCGAAAGCTTTGATTTGGCGGGTGAGGTAACAAGGGGTACCTTTACACGTTTTGTTGCTGTTTTTACAGGGGCTTCCAAAGTGTTGCAGTGGGGTGATGCAGGGTTTTCTGATGTAAGCAAAACAAGCGAGCATTACAACTATATAAACGCAGCCGTGGGCGCCGGATATTTTTCAGGCGATGGCGGCAGCGACACCTTCAGACCTGATGACCCCATTACTTTTGCAGAGGTCGCATCGGCGCTTGTGAAGATGACGGGCTATGGAGCATATGCGGAAGCTTTGGGCGGATATCCCGGCGGATATTTGAGGGTTGCGAACGAAAATAGCATATTAAAAAATATCTCTGCACAAACGGGCGAATTCCCATCGGCGGGAACGGTTTTGAGGATGTGCTATAATGCTTTGAATGTTGATGTGCTGAAACTTACGGGAGTGGGGTTGTCCCAAAGCTATGAAGCTGTTAAGGGAGAAACCGTTCTTTCGGAAAGTTACGGAATATATAAAGGGAACGGCATTATAACCGCAAATGAATACACCGACCTTTATGATGAGGACGCTGTTTTGGGTGTAAATAAAATGGCTGTTGACGGTGCTGCATATATCAGTCTAAACCGCGAGTACAATGACTATTTGGGCAGAAGAGTTGAGTTTTTTTATACCGACGATAAGAATACAGGCGAAAAAACAATTAATGCCCTTATTCCCTTGTCAAACCAAAATACTATTTTAGAGATAAAATATGACGAGATTGTGTCAGCGGACAATTCGGCAATAACTTACGAGGACAGCAGGGGAAGCTCGCAAAAGGCTTCGCTTGCAAGGGGCTATAACTATATTTATAACAACGGATTACTTGCGGAGAGAACAGCGGGGGATTTGCTTATACAAGATGGTGAGTTGACGCTTGTGGACAGCAACAACGACGGTGTTTATGATACTGTTTTGGCAAGCTGCCCCGAGATTATGTCTGTTACGGGTATAGATGCAATGGAGGAAATTATCTATTGCCGTGGCGGCTCGGTTAGGCTGAATTCTTTTGACAAAGATATTTACAGCTCGATTTTACATATAAAAGACGGGGTGTACTCGTCCATGGATATTGATGAACTTAAATTAGATACAATATTGACGGTGTATCGCTCTCGCAACGGCAGGTACACTCAGATTTATGCGACAACGGACAGGATAACGGGCATTATTACCGAAACTGACGGCGAAAAAGTGCTTTTAAGCGGTGAATGGATTGAGTGGGTTCCGGGTTTTGACGGCTCCACAATAGCTTTGGGTCGTGAAATAATTGCGTGTGTTGATATATTTGGCAGGATAGCTTATTTGCTTGACAGCGAGGACATATATGGCTTTAAATACGGATATATTTTCGGAGCGGCTAAAACCGAAGGGGTTGAAAGAACACTACAATTTCAGATACTCACGAATGAGGGGGTAAAAATATTCTCCTGTGACAGTAAGATAATGGTTGACGGAATAACAGTCAAGGTGGCAGATATGCTAAACAACAGCAGACCGGATTTGTTTAGCGGAACCAATGCAGTCAATCAACTGGTGCGCTATAAGCTTAATTTTGCCGAGCAGATTACAGCCATAGACACCAAGCAAACGGCAGCGGGCGGAGATGATA
>CAZNYY010000126.1:0-6707 GCA_964577335.1 uncultured Oscillospiraceae bacterium
AAAAGAACCTCCGCTTACGAGGCATATATAAGAGCCAATGTTTACAATGTTTTGGCGTTTTTGTACCGCCATAACGCATTGGTGGATGCGAACAGTTTTTTTGACATGAAAAGCACGGATAAAATTTTGCCTGCCCTAAGTTATATAGACACCCACTTCGGTGAAAATATTACGCTTGAGGAAATAAGCAATATTGTAAATTTAAACCCAAGCTATTTTTGCCGTTGCTTTAAAAAGGCAACAAACATCACATTTAAGGAGTACCTCAACTTTGTGCGCATATGCCGTGCCGAAAAACTACTGTCCGCAACCTCCAAAAGTATTTTGGAAATTGCCCTTGAAACGGGGTTTTCCTCGGTTTCATATTTTACAACCGCATTTAAGAGGGCAAAAAACTGCACCCCCACCGTTTACAGAAAAATTAAGTATGCCCGGCAGTCATAAAGCTTTTCTATCTGTCCTCGGTTATATATTTTTCTATTTCAATACCGTCCACATAAAGACCCGAAATTACGGTATTCCCGTTTTTTATACGCACCGTGACATATGTTTCAAGCTCGCTCCCCCAACCTGTAACTCGCTCCGCCTCGGGCGCCAGTTCCTCGTCCATGTAATATCTTTCAATGGGCAGTACAAATCTGTTTTTATCCATACTTTTTACATATGGCATATCCGCAGGTCTTGTATCGGATGTGCCGACAATTTTGGCAAACCCGTCCTCATCTACATTTATAACCCCGTATTTAACGCCATCACCGTAATATATTGAGTTTTCTACCCCAAGCCAAACATACCGCCCCCGAAACGCATCATAGGGGTCTACGGGTCTTGTTTGAAATTTAAATTCCTCTCCGTTTTTCAATATATCATATTTATTTGCAATCATAGATGCAGGCACTAAAAGCTGCACGATAATAACTATTATCAAAGCGGGCATCAGAAATTTATTCATTGTAAGTTCCATCGCCTTTCTGCCCACAAAATATAAGTAGTATTTTTCCTACACCTTACCGTGGGCGTATAAGGCGTAAAATGGAACTTACCTGCGCATCGCCGTTTCGTCCGCAGACGAAAATTTCGGCGGCGCAGTAATTTCCGCCGGAGGATTTAGTTTGAATTTATTCAAACTAAACCGCCTCCTTATCACGCTTTTTAAACTTCAATATTCTGAGGTTTACCATCAAAAATCCAACACCCAGTGCAAGGAACACTATACCCCTCCATAAAAAGTCCATTTCAACATCAAAAAACCGCAGAACAATCAGAAGGCACACTGCCGCAAGACCCACATTCATGGTAAACAGGTCCCCCTTTTGAACCCCCCGCACTATAAACCCTACCCCCGAAAGACCCGCAACAGCATTTGAGGCTATCATAAACCCAAAATCCCACGGCCACAAATCAAGTTCCAAATGGTTCCACACAAGCCGCATTGAACACATAACAATAAGCGCCGTAAAAAATAACATTTTCAGCAAATCACCCTTGTACGACCTTATTCCAAAATAAAGGCTTGATATAAGCACCGCACCCGCAAAAACCAAGTACCAAACCGTTCCCACGGCATCCGCATAGCCCCATGCAAATTGATATGTCAGTATCATCATAATAATCCATGCGCCTAAGATGGAAATTGCTTTTGTAATCGGTTCTATACCACGGCTTACGCCGCCGAGAGAAAACAGCAGTGTAAAATACAGCATCAGCGCAAGCAATATGCTGCCCTCAAGCATAAAGCCCAAGACCCAAAAAACCGCCACTCCTGCGATTGCACTTATCCATACCATATATTGAAATTTGGAACCCATATTTTTTCTGCTTATAAAAACATATAAAAGACCCGCCAAAAAAAGTGCCCCGAGTGCCGGTGCCAATACCGCCTCGCCATCAAGCGCCGCCCAGTTTATAATGGTGTAATAATACAGCAAAAGCGGGGATGCCGCATTTAAAATGTATATTACAGGCAAAAAAAGCAAACCGCATACAAGCAGATATGTACCATAATCCCCCGCAAGATGAAATGTTTGCCCAACCAGTGCCACCGCAGCAAAAACCCCCGCCGAAACACCCAGTGCCACCGCCTCCCGCCACGGGGTGCTGTAATACCTTTTCTTTAGCACATACACCGCCAACGCCTGTGCCGCCAAAAGCGGCAAAAACGATATTATTGCCCTTATGGAAAGCGGAAATTCATACCAGTTTTTCGCCCCTATCAGGATAACCCCCGCCCCGATTAAAAGAGCGCCGATAATAGCAAAAACTGTTATGGGCGAATTGTCCCCGGAGGATGAATACCTTTGCCGCAGGACATCTGCGGTCTGCCCGCTTATAATATCCTCCCCCTGCCACTTATTAATCTCTCCGAGAAGCCATTTTTCGTTTTTCATAACACGCCTCCCTTTTTTCTTTAATTATACCAAATGTTATCATTCTGTCAATAGGAAAATTCCATAAAAAATGAGGCTGCAAAATTTTGCCGCAGCCCCTTTTTATTTATGAAGGGTCGATAATCTTTTTTATTTTGTCACTGTATATTTCCGTCAGCTCGCTTGCATATTCCTCGTTCTCCGCCTCGACAATAACCCTGCAAACAGGGCGGGAAATGTCGGGTATAATAAGAACATATCCCTTTTCCTCGTCTATTTTAACTCCGTCAAGTGTTTTCATTTTCCCGCTGTCGCCTGTTTCAATAATCCTTCTTATCACCCTGCCCTTGTCGCCGAACGAGCAGTCTATTTCCTTTTTAACAATATGAAACTCGGGTATTTCCTCGGTAAGCTGTGATATTGTTGTGGAATACTTTTTCAGGAAGTCTATAATCTTTATCACCGCTCCCACAGCATCAAAATGCAGCACAAACTGGTCCCTCATCTCCGCCGTGGTGCTGTTGCCGCAAAGCGCACCCATAAGCTCTATTGGCGACTCCTTGGTTCTTTGCACTGCCGCACCGTACTTTTCGGCAAGTGTGTCAATCACAGCAGGTGCGGAAACACTTGCCGCAATTGTTGCCCCGGGGTATTGTTTCATAATCATAAGCGCCACTAAAACCTTGTAAACATCTTCATTTAGAATTCTGCCCCTCTCGTCGGCAAGCAGTATTTTTTCGCATCCCCTGTCGGTGATTGCCCCAAAACTGTATCCGCTGCCCGTCACCTCTTTGGCAAATTCCTGCAGTGCGTTTTTATTTTTTATGTCGGGCGCTTGTTTTAGCACCCTGATATCACATTTTAAATCCGCCGCAGCCGACGAGAGAAGCCTTTGCCCCCAGTCGGATGAAGATGCCGCAAGAATTTTCAGCCCCATATCCTTTGTGTGGGTTGAATTTATTATTTCTCTGAGATAATAAAGCTTGTACTCATAAAGGTCGCATATTGCCCTTATGCCTTCGGGTCCCGGGCGCACAAAATCCTCCCTTTGAAAGACATTTTGCAGCTTTCTCTCATCGTCCCTGCCGATATTTGCCCCAAAACCATTTATAATATCAATACTGCCCTTTCCCTCGCCCTCACTTTCATAAACAGCCGCATGAACCCCGCCGTGCAGACCATAGAATTTAACCCCTGAACGGGTAATGGGCAAGGGTTGCTCTCCAAAATCAAACACCTCCGTCCCCGAGGATAGAAGCCCTGAACAAAGCGCATTTTTAAGCATTACCGATGCGGGGGAGCCGTCGGCGGAAATACCTATCTTTTCGTTTGTTTTCATACTGCCGAACGCCCCACCTATACGGCTTAAAAATTCCGGAGGTAAATCCACATTTACCTGCCCCTCAATTCCCCTCTCGCCAAAGAGGTTTCGGCTGTGGGATACCCCCCAAATGAGGTTTGAACTGACAATTTCGCCCTGTCCCACGCTTTTATATGGCCATATTTTAATCCCGGGTTTTATAACCGCATTTTCACCTACTACCGATGCCTCGCCTATAATCGACTGCTCAAATATTGATGCACTACGGCGGATGACACTCCTGTCGCATATTACCGAGCCTCTGATTTGCGCCTTTTGCCCTATTACAACCCCGCTGCGGATAATGCTTCGCTTTATCGAGGCATGCGGATTTACGGTGCAGTTATCCCCTATTACGGTGTATCCGTCAACCACCGCACCCTCTCTTATTCTCACACCCCGCCCCAAAAGTGCGGGTGCGTTCACAATTGCACCTTCTTCTATCAAAGTGTCCTCGCCGGCGAAAACACCGTTTGCTATCTCCCGTGCATCAAGGCGGAAATCAACCTTTTTGTCAAATATATCAAAATGGCAGTGGCGGTACACATCCAAATCCCCAATGTCGCACCAATATCCCTCCGCAACAAAACCGTATATTCCTCGGTTCTCCGCAAGCATTTTTGGGAAAACATCTTTTGAAAAATCAAGAGGACACATATCTATCCCATCAAAAACAGAGGGGTTTAATATATAAATTCCGGTGTTCACCGTGTCACTGAAAACCTGACTCCATATGGGTTTCTCAACAAATCTTTCAATTTTGCCGTCGGGTGCCGTAACAACCACTCCGTATTCAAGGGGCACCTCCATGGGTGCAAGCACCAAGGTCGCCTCCGCCCCCTTTTGATGGTGAAAATCAATTGCCGCCTTCAAATCAAAATCACAGAGGGCATCCCCGCTTATCACAAGAAAATCCCCGTCCAAAAAATCGCCTGCGGAGGATACGGAGCCTGCTGTGCCCAAAGGGGTTTCCTCCACAAAATAGGTCAGGTTTACACCATAGGCATTCCCGTCACCAAAATAATCCCTGATACTGTCGGGCATGTATTGAAGTGTCACCCCGATATCATAAAACCCGTGTTTTTTCAAAAGCTCGAGAATATGCTCCATTATAGGCTTGTTCATTACCTTTGCCATGGGCTTGGGTTCGGTACAGGTGAGGGGTCTAAGTCTTGTTCCCTCTCCGCCCGCCATTATGATTGCTTTCATTTGTCGTTCCCTCCTGTTTTTTTGATGCTAAATTACATTCCTTAAAAGAGGATATTCGCTTTTTCGCATCTGCTCGATAAGAATTCTAAGCCTTGCAAGTTCACTTAAAACTTCTTCCGTATCCCGCCGCTTTACATATTCATTGATATTTGCCGTTGAAATTAAAATGTTTTCGGTTTTGTTAACCGCAATAAATGCCGCCATCCATACCATATTCTCCCGCCACTGTGCGTGCATTTGCTCCGCCCGACCCGAGGCTTCCTCCCAACTCTCCCGGGAAACTGCCTCATATGTGCCGTCAACCAACTCAAGCACCCCGTCAGTGCTTTTCTCAAGCACTTTAAGATAAAAAAGCATTCCCGTAATCATTACAATAAAAATTACAATCCCAACAATCACTCCCCTCATTTATCTTCCTCCTTTTTTTGTACCTGCAGCCCGCCTTCATTAGTATATGTGGCAAGCAGTACTTGCCCGTAATTATGCACCTTTTGTTTTTTAAGCATTTTTTTCAGTTCTTGCTCCGTAAGTCCGCTTTTTTGTAGGTTGTCGCTTATAAGCCTGCCATCGGTTATAATAGTAAACGGCCATTTTTCCTGCTGGGGCTTGATGTGCAAATCCTCGGGTGTCAGATTTCTCTTTTCCGATTTTTGCAGTACACTCAGCACCCCGTTTGCATCAATCACCGCCATTTCAACATCTCCCACATTCATAATGTCTTTGTAGTGCAATTCCTCCATAAGGTCGTCAATGTTAAAGCGCATTTTTCGCATTTCCTCACGGTCAATCTGCCCGTTTCTAATTACAATGCTGGGCTTGCCCGACAGAAAAGTTCTTATCCTCTTGCTTTTTAGGCTAAGCGTGGAAAATGTAAGTTCAATTAAAACCAGTGTGAAAATGGGTATGATGCCGTTTGAAAGGGGCAGTCCGGGGTCCTGCATTGGTATCGTTGCCAAATCCCCAAGCATTATGGTTATAACAAGCTCCGACGGTTGCAGCTCGCCTATCTGCCGCTTTCCCATAAGCCTGAGGGCAGTTATTACTGCGGTATATAGTATTATGGTTCTTATAAATGATACTACCATCAAAAACCTCCATTTAAATGTTTGACACAGGTCTAAAGTGGGTAAATATTGTAAATATAAATATGAAAGGAATTTGGTATCATGAAAATATCAACCAAAACATTAACACGCACCGCAATTATGCTTGCGCTGACACTTGCGTTTCAAGCGCTGAGGTTCATCCCCGTTTTTAACAACCCTTATATCATAGGCACTTTGGTAAACCTTGCACTAATTGTTTCGGTTATAATTGTCGGTCCTTTTTCGGCAGGGGTAATAAGCATTATTGCTCCCATAGTTGCCCTGATGCAAGGGCATTTGCCATTTCCCGTTTTTGTACCCATGGTGGCTTTGGGTAATATCGTGCTGTGCTTTTTGTTCTATTATGTTCAAAAAATCAATAAATATGCCGCCGTTGCCATAAGTTCTCTGGGTAAATGGATATTTTTGTACTACGCTTCAAAATTCGTTTTGTCGTTTTTTGTAAGCGTTCCGCTCGAACAATTTAACAAACTGGTGGCAGGGTTTAATATTCCGCAGCTTGTAACTGCCTTGATCGGCGGCTTTTTGGCGGTGATTATTTCAAAGTTTTTGAAGAGAAGTGCAATTTAATTAAATGTTGTATTGCAAAATTAATTAGTTTAGTGTATAATTAATGAAAACTTTACACCTTATCCGCCCACGGTAAGGTGCGTGATTTTTATTATT
>CAZNYY010000127.1:0-6681 GCA_964577335.1 uncultured Oscillospiraceae bacterium
GTTGCTCGAACACTTCAGGCTCTTTTGCTTGTTGTGGCGGCGTGTAAACTTGGGTGGTATTGGAGCAAGCGTTCTTGACGGTCTGCTCTCCATAGGTTGTGCCGTCAGCGGAGTGCCGAGCATCCCATTTTTCGCGGTATAACGCGGACTTGCGAAACAAGCGGTCAATCTGTGCCTCATTTCGCCCCGACCAAAATGCAAGCTTGCAGCACAGTGCAAAATCTGCCTCCGATTGGGATTTGTATTTGCCTTGCCAATCACCTGAATAAAGCTTGCCGAATGCCTCGGCATCTTTTGAAGCGTGAGCCAGCTTTAGCAATTCATCGTCCGTTAATACTGTTGTTGTTCGAGAAGCCCCACGATTGCTGCGCTTCGTAGATGCAATGAATGTATTGTGTATCCACTCAATGACTCCGTTATCATCGGCAATTGTATCTGCACAGTCCATCCAACGGTTGCCCGTCATAGTGAAATATCTGCTGGAGGAATACATCTCCACACCATGCTTGCTGTTGCGGTTCCCGCCGGGCGGCATCTTGCCGCGCAGGAAAATATGAAGCCCAGTTCCAGAAGGGCTAACCTCAATATATGTAGGAGGTAACTTCGACAAAATTTCTGCCGCCGCATCATTTGGCTGACCGTCAACAAGACAGTGGTCGATGTCTATTCCCACAATTCCACACTCTGTTGTGAAAACAAAACCGATACCGCTGAACAAATATTTCTCTTTAGCATCTATAGCTTCATCCAAGGTTCCCCATGTTGACGGATTACTTGCAGACGCTCTATATCCCGTCCCCGGAGAATATGGCACTTTTGTATCTCTTCCTGACTTTTTATCAGGCTCCAATCGCCAGCACACCCATTGTTTAAGGGCAGTCAATTCTTTTGGAAAGGTATTCTTGTCCAATTATATCACCTCACAATGAAAGTTGTCACATTATATGATTATGAAGGGAACTATTGTCCGTATGTGGGAGTTTTATTTTATGACTTGTTTGTTTCCAGCTTGAAGCCATAAACAGATCATTTTCTAAAACACATAAGATATTTTGACGAATAACATTGAAAAACTTTCCTTTTAGTTGTATAATATGATTATTGTTTTAATTATTTGGAGTAGGATGGATAAATAAATCGGAAACATAGGTGATATTCATGTCAGGTAAGGTGCAATCCGTATATGAATTTATTTTATCTTCCATCGGCGAAGATGGAAAAATTCCCAGAGCTTACGATAAATTGCCAGACGATGAAGCTTTTTTCAGTGGGTTCTCTTTCGGATTTGTCGGGGGAGCCTTTGAAGGTATAATGCCAACCGGCAAAATAACTGAGAAAAAAGCAATTCGGAAAGCCTCAAAAATTACCGCCGCAATCAATCGTTTTGCGGCAAAATTATCACCTTCTGCGAAAGCGTCAATGTGCAATGTCTTAAAAGAACGACATTCAACAAGCTATTTGCAACAAGTCATAGAAGGGGTCAGTGTTCCGAATGACAAAGCTTCTGCCTTTTACCAAGAAGTCAAAACCCTTGTACTGACTTCGCCGGATAGGAATATAGTAAAATACGGTCTCTACTTGATGGCGTTTGGAGAAATTGAAAGCGACCAAGATATCGTTCTAAACTTGGCTAAGCATGACGAGTTTACCGTTCACGCAATAAGGGCAGTATTGATGGGTTTTAAGACGCCCAACGAGATTATATTTGATGTTGCAAAGCATGTAGACGGCTGGGGTAAAATTTCCGCTGTTGAATATTTATCACCGAATACAAATGAAATTAAAAGGTGGCTGTTACGGTATGGTTGTGCGAACGACATTATGGACAACTATTTGGCGTTAATTTGTGCTGAGCGTGGGCAGCTTCTCCAAGCGCTTCAGGCTGATGAAATAGACAACTCTTTGTTTTTTGGCACGGGAGTAATTCTCAAAGCACTTATTGAAGACACCGGACCTGCAGGTGGTATAGAAGATTACGGAGATGGTGCGGCTGTAGTCAGGTTGTATTTGTTTCATGCAAACAAGCATATTAAGAATGATATTGATGGGTTGTTAACTGTGTGTGCGATAAATGAGATGTTGAATCGCCCGGAATTCTTAACAGATAATGTCATGCCTAAGGGGTGGGCAAAAGATCTAGTTAATAAGTATAAACAAATATGTTTACAAATTATTTTAGACCAGCAGTGGGCAGAAAGCGTTTGGAGTCACGCTAGATCTGATAATCAAGTTCTCAGCTGGAAAGGCAGGGAAGCTGCTCGAAAGCTAAATGTCGACATTTGGGATTACATTTTTTTGAAACTACAATCCGTGGTTGATGATGTTAATTATGAAAAAAGTACATACTATTTTGAATTGGCATCTACGGATAATTTAGAGAGATTTCAAAAGCTTGTAGATTATGCCGAGCAGCATCTGCCCCTTAAAGCAATTGCAAGTAGCCCCGCTATGGAGATGGGTTTGGGATTGGATTATCAAAATCATTCATGCTTAGACACTATGCTACAATCCTTGTGTAACAAAGATGGAGTCGGCACTAAGCTGATTGAAGCCGGGCTTTGGAGTAAGGTAATCCGAAATCGCAACATGGCACTGGGTGCTCTTGAAACATGGGGAATACAGCACTATTCTCCGCTTGTTATCGAAAGGCTTAAGTCCTTAAAGAAATGGGAGCCAGACAAAGCTGTAAAGCAACGTGTTGTAGCTCTGCTGAAAAGGTTATGATATGAGGTTATCTATATGAATATGATTAAAAGACAAGTTTTTTTAACTGGAGAGCATGAAGTGAATATATTAATCCCGGAAAAAACTTGCTGCGGTATTACCGCAACGGATAATAGAGGATATTATTATCTGCTGTCTAATGGTACAGGGTACTCGTTCTTTACTGATGTTTTCGCGTTGGCAGCATCGCTTGGAAAGGATGAATTGATTTACATCCCCCTTGAATTTATGAGTGCAGATTCATATAAAAACGTCTTTCCAGGTGAAAATCATTACCAAGGGCTGGTGATTTTTAATTATATAACTACAAAAGTAAAATCAAAAGATATTGTTGGTGCATTGAAAACAAAAATATTTAAAGAGGAAAGGCTGATACGGCAAACATATTACTCCGAAGATTATCCCAATCATTGGGAAACGCGGCGTAGGTTAACGGTAAAGAAAATTGGGAAATTGCTTATATTAAGCGGAGAAAAGCTAGTGTTCACGTCAATGGCACATGATTGTGCAAAATTATCCGAGTATGGCGATAATGCTAAATATAATAAATATCCCCCTCATATGCACTATGATGAGGACGAAAACACAGCTAAAAGTGTAGGGATAACGTTTTATTATTGGCACAATGGAGGCAATGATAACCAATGAAGGAGTTTTTGCTTGCCAAAGGGATCGTGGTTTCTGATCTTGTTGGCATACATGAGTGTTATGAGATAAATACAAGAAGCGAGTCGTTTGTTTTTACCATTAACGTTAGTGCTAATAATATAGAAAAGCTTTTGAAAAATTTCTGTTTAAGAGTGGCAGAACCGTGTTTTTTTATCCTTGAAGTACCGACAAGCGAAAAGGACGAAAAATCAATTCGCTTAAAAGGAACTGACCCATTCCACTGCGATGTTTATTACTGCGACGGGCTGTCAAAGCAAGCTTTACTGGAGTTGATTGAAAAATATGGTGAGCTTCTGATACATGACGGAATGGTTTGTTTTGGTCTAGCATCCCATACCACGCATGCGAGCTATACATAGGGAGATACAAAATCGCCAGCATTTTTACTTCTGATAAACGGAAATATGAAAATCTAATGAGTAAAATGGACATTCCTTTTGAAGAAAAAATCAAGACTGTATGGGATAATATTTCTCTCGAAACACCGGGGAGAAGAAGCTCCATATCTATTGCCGGAAAGGCCATTTACGATATTGTGGAAGAACTAAAGGTGCACGGACTATACTTTGCCGAAAGGCGGGAACAGTAAGAGGATAATAAAATGAACTCTTATAAAATCAATTTCACTCCAAAATCACATATTAAATATAACGACGATATCCTTGAACCGATATGGGGCTTTTTGGGATGTCTTTTTAAAAATGGGCAGATATTAAAAGGTTATGAGTTGATTGAAGGGAAGGACTGCTTGTGGGCGATTGTCACTTCGCCTAATGATGAAGCGTTAAAAGAAGAAAACAACAACATTTATGTTGACAAATATCTGACCGCTGTTCAAGAATATTTTGATGTATCCACAGAACCCCTTGGTAGAAATATGAATCAAGATGTTTCATGCACTTGCAAGGGATCGTCTTGGTATATGCTGTATACCGATTGGACGCGTTCAGAAAGTCCGGTAGTTTGCGGTGATTGCGGTAAGGCAGTTCCGTTATTTCAATTACCGCATATTTTGGACTCTGATGAACATCATGGTGTTGTGAGCTGGCAAGAAGCTTATAAAAGCACAGACATACTGTGGACTTATGGTTTGTCCGATCGCTTCACATTTAGGCAAATGCACGATCCCCGATCGCAGCTTTCAAAAGATGGTATGGACATTTGTAAAGCATTCGAAGAAAAGTTAGGCAAGCCGTTCTTTTACTATTTATTTAATAATAACAGAACAAATAAAGTGTGTCCTATATGCGGCGCTGATTGGAAAACACCTGGCGAAAAGACCTTTGTGGATTACAAGTGCGAGAAGTGCCGATTGGTCGCTGACAAAACGTCAAAATATGGAGTAGTCATTGATGAGAAGGAGATTTCATGACAGAAAAAGATTTTTCACAGGATCTGCGACGTGGTTTGGGTAGTGCGATAGTCGAATTGAAAAACAATGAGAATCGGGAGCAATATCGCGATGTCGTATTGCGCTGTTGCTTGCGTGATATTGCGTATGACACGCAAGTGGAAGGCACAAAGGGTTACTATCTTTATACAGCAATTAAAACATTCGACAATCCTGAAATGTTTTTGAATAAAATAGCTGGAAAATTTGAAAAAAGACTTTATTGGAGGCTTTCCGAACAACTTTGTGATGCGTTGTATTGTTTTTCAAATGACGGATATAAAATTGCCGCTGAAGCGCTGGATAAGAAATATGACGAATTGAAAAAACGTTTACCATTAATGCGCAATTATAGACTTGATTTTTGTGAGCGTGAATTGTTTGAAAGGTTAATGATAAGTAAACTGGATAGCGGATTTAAGGCATTTAAACGGTACATTCATGATATGGGTGAAATGATAGCAAAACGCGGCAATAACGATTGTCTTTCGTATGATTGGTTTTTCTCCGAATCTAAAGACAGATTCGGAGAAAAACGTGTTATTACCTTCGTTGATGAAATGACTGAAAAATCTAAGATTATTAAGCTGCTTGCCGACGCTATACAATCAGACAAATTATCAAGAGAATCGTATCAACAAACAGCAGATCAAGAAAAAATCACAGTGGATATGTTAATAAGCGCCGCAAAAGATGCTGTTCATGCAGAAAACCCTCGCGGTGCAATAATGCGATATAGACACAGATTTATGAAAAATGCATCAGAAGATGAAATTTTAGAATTAGCAAATGCCGCTTTGCATGAAGAGGACGAAACGGTAAAAGGATTATTGTTGCCCTTATTTTGGCGCATACCATTTCCGTTAGAAATAACACCACTCTTGCAATATGTCCAGTCAGATAATGAATTTCTTGTGGAATCCGCTGTTAAAATTTTGGAAGAATTAAAAGACGAAAGGATTCATGATGTTGCTATAATTCTTTTGAAAACAAAGGGCATAAAATCCTCTGCGTTAGGTTTACTTAAAAAGAATTACAAAAAATCTGATGATGAAATAATTTACTCAGCAATTAAAAAATCGGCAAGAATTCCACAGTGGGTTCAATCGGATATAAATGATATTTATTTAAACCGCCGTTCCGCTAACGCGTTCCCTGCTCTACTGCATGCATATAAAAAAGGCGATTGCTCACATTGCAGATATAATACTGTTAAGGCAATGAAGCATTGCAGAGTATTACCGGACGAAATACTTGAAGAATGTCAGTATGATTCATATGAAGATACGCGTAAGTACGCAAAACTACTGATTGTAAGAAGGCGGTGATATAAAGAGAATTGCCCAGTCTGGTTTTATGCTTTATGTTACACCACCATCAAAATCAATTTTCACAGTAGTTAAAGCTTCTGAACACACATATTAAAAATATTATATGCGAAAGAAGTGATGATATGAGAAAGATAATATTTACTACAGTATTATTAATTTTAATAGGACTACTTCCTGCATACGCACAAAATCCTGTTGATATGAATGCAGGCTCTTTTGTTCAAGACGGAGAGTGGGTATATTATTTAAACCATTATGACTGGAATACATATAAGGTAAAAACTGATGGTACGGAACACTCCCTCCTAACTGACGCTTGGAATGTTCGCGGTGAGGGTATTACCGGCAACGCCGGCATATGCTTTGACAATAAATATATTTATTTGTCTGCCTCTGTTGGTGATAACAATGGATATTTGAGCGGTATTTTCAGAATAGATAAAACAAGTGGAGAGTACGAGTTAATTAAAGAAACGACCGGAGTAATCAAATATTTGTATAATGACAGGTTAGTTTATAGAACAGGAGCATATACTGGAGAGCTTTACAGTATTAAAACCGATGGTA
>CAZNYY010000128.1:0-6666 GCA_964577335.1 uncultured Oscillospiraceae bacterium
GAGCAGGCCGCCAGCGCAAGCGCCGGCAGCGCCGCGCATGCGAATTTCGCAAGCCTTCCCGGCCATGCAAGCCTTCCCGGCCATGCAAGCCTTCCCGGCCATCCCGTCAACCGCACGCCAAACCCTCCCGGCACAATAATGCCATTGACCCCGCCTAAAATCTCCTCTGCGTTTTCACTCGTCAAAATCTCACTGTCAACCCATTTTATCATGACATCCGCATCATTTGATATCCCGCCGTGCTTTAGCGCCTCGGCAACACTTATGTACGCATCATGCAGGGAAATATATTTTCCCACAAGTGCAATTTCAACTTTCTCTTTAAGGTTTTTAACCTTTTCAACCATTTTAATCCATTCACTCAAATCCGGCTCGGCACATTTAAGTCCAAGACGCTTGATGGTAATCTCCGCCAGCCCTTCTTTCTCAAGCTCCAACGGAACCTCGTACAAAATGGGGAGGTCAATATTCTGTATTACCCTCTCGCCCGGGATATTGCAAAACAAACCTATTTTATCCCTAAGTTCCCTGTTTAAATGCAAGTCACTTCGGCAAACTATAATATCCGGCTGAATGCCAATACTCAAAAGCTCTTTCACGCTGTGCTGCGTGGGCTTTGTTTTCAGTTCGTTTGACATGGTAAGCCTCGGCACCAATGTCACATGAATATACATCACATTTTCATGCCCCGCCTCAGCCCCAAACTGTCTGATTGCCTCTAAAAACGGCAGGCTTTCAATATCTCCCACCGTGCCGCCTATTTCAATTATCGCAACGTCAACATTCCCGCTGCCGCCTCGCCTTATCTGGTTTTTTATTTCGTTTGTTATATGCGGAATTACCTGCACGGTATTTCCCTCATATTCACCGCGCCGCTCTTTCTGAATAACTGACCAGTATATTTTGCCGGAGGTTATATTAGAGTGCGGACCCAAAAATTCGTCAATAAACCGTTCATAATGCCCCAAGTCAAGGTCGGATTCAACCCCGTCCTCCGTCACAAAAACCTCTCCGTGCTGATACGGGTTCATAGTACCCGGGTCAACATTCAAATACGGGTCAAACTTCTGCATACTGACACGCATCCCCCGTGATTTAAGCAACCTTCCGAGTGACCCGGCAGTAATACCCTTGCCAAGCCCCGACACAACTCCCCCTGTTACGAATATATATTTAACAGGCATAACCATCCCCCTTTTGATAATATATAAAATGACCTTCATATATTATATAGTTAATCATGACGAAATTCCAGTCTTTTTGTAAAAAAATAAAAAAACTTTTTTTACAAAATTTTTTCATGAAATTATACAGTGTTTTCGGACATATCAGAGGTTTATAGTATAATTATACACGGAAATGCAAAAAAATAAAAAATATTTTTAAAAAACCCTTGAATTTTTTCTCCAAATCGTTTATAATGATAACAAGTTAGGCAAGATATAGGTATTAAAAACATCTGTGGTTGCCGCAGGTGTTTTTTTAAAAAGTAATGAAAGGGGTTTATACTATGCCTGCTGCGTTTTTAATTTTAGAAGATAAAACTGTTTTTTGCGGCAATTCCATCGGTGCCGAAAAAGAAGTGATTTGCGAAATGGTTTTCAATACCGCAATGACCGGATATCAAGAAGCTTTGACCGACCCGTCATATGCAGGACAAGGTTTGATTATGACTTTTCCACTCGTTGGTAATTATGGTGTTAATAATGAAGATTATGAGTCGAGAAAAGTATTTATCTCGGCTTTTATTGTACGTGAACTTTCAAAGCGTGACAGTAATTTCAGAAGCGAGGGTACGCTGCAAGACTTTTTGGTTTTGCATGAAATCCCGGGCATTGAGGGGATTGACACAAGGGCGCTTACAAAAATACTGCGAACAAAGGGCAGTATGCGGGGCATGATTACCTGTGACCCGAACTATGATGTTGAGAGCGCAGTGGAAAAAATGAAGGAACACAAAATGAGCGGTCTGGTTGATATGGTTAGCACCAAAACGTCATACGAGATGGGGGAAGGGGATACGGTTGCCGTTATTGATTTTGGATGCAAAAACAACATTGCAAAATCCCTTATCGCAAAGGGTTTTCGGGTTAAAATTTGGAGGGCGGATACAGCCGCCGAGGATATTATAGCTTCATCCCCCGCCGCAGTGGTGCTTACAAACGGACCGGGCGACCCTAAGGATTGTGCGGGGATATTAGACAATATTAAAAAGCTGTATGAAACGGATATACCGATTTTTGCCGTTTGCCTGGGGCATCAGCTACTGGCGCTTGCCACGGGGGCGGATACTAAAAAGCTTAAATACGGTCACCGTGGAGGAAATCACCCTGTGAAGGATATTAAAACAGGAAGGGTGTATATGACAAGCCAAAACCATGGCTATGTCGTGGACGAAAAATCGGTAGACCCCAAAATTGCAGAGGTAAGTCATATAAATGTAAATGACAATACCGTTGAGGGGCTTACATATATGGGCAAAAACATCAGAAGTGTTCAGTTTCATCCCGAAGGTTCTCCCGGACCTTTGGATATGGACTTTTTATTTGGCGACTTTGTGGAGATGATAAGGGGGACGAAAAATGCCTAAAAATCCTGATATTAAAAAGGTTTTGGTAATCGGCTCGGGTCCTATTATAATAGGGCAGGCGGCAGAATTTGACTATGCTGGCACACAGGCTTGCCGTGCGCTAAAAGAAGAAGGGCTTTGCGTGGTGCTGGTAAACTCAAACCCCGCAACTATAATGACCGATAAGGATATAGCCGACAAGGTTTATATTGAGCCGCTCACTACCGACATGATAAAGAAAATAATTGATATAGAAAAGCCCGACAGCGTGCTGCCCACATTGGGAGGGCAAACGGGGTTAAACCTTGCAATGGAACTTTATGAGGAAGGTTTTTTGGACAGCAGAGGCGTTACAATGCTTGGCACGCCTTCATCATCAATAAAAAAGGCGGAGGACAGGCAAGAGTTTAAAAACACCATGGAGGAGATAGGCGAGCCGTGCGTGGCAAGCCTTGTTGTTACCACGGTAGACGAGGCGCTTGGTTTTGCGGATGATATAGGCTACCCTGTTATTGTGCGCCCCGCATACACTTTGGGGGGCACTGGCGGGGGAATTGCGGAGGATGTAAAAAGCCTTACCGAAATCACCAAAAACGGGCTTAGGCTTAGCCGTGTGGGACAGGTTTTAATTGAAAAATGCATTTCCGGTTGGAAGGAAATTGAGTTTGAGGTGATGAGGGATAAAAATGGAAATGCAATCACCGTGTGCAGCATGGAAAATATAGACCCCGTAGGGGTTCACACGGGCGACAGTATTGTTGTGGCGCCCGCCCTGACCCTTGGCGACAAAGAGTATCAAATGCTGCGCTCGTCAGCCCTAAATATTATATCGGCACTGGGGATTGAGGGCGGCTGCAATGTGCAGTATGCCTTAAACCCTGCAAGCTTTGAATATGCTGTAATTGAGGTAAACCCCCGTGTCAGCCGCTCGTCCGCCCTGGCGTCTAAGGCGACGGGTTACCCAATTGCAAGGGTGGCGGCAAAGGTTGCCCTTGGGTATACTTTGGACGAAATACTGAATGTTGTAACAGGCAAAACCTATTCATGTTTTGAGCCGGTTATTGATTATGTTGTGGTTAAAATACCAAAATGGCCGTTTGACAAATTTGTGAATGCGAAGAGAACTCTCGGCACGCAAATGAAGGCAACGGGGGAGGTAATGTCAATAAGCCCGTCTTTCGAAGGTGCTTTGATGAAGGCGGTGCGCTCACTGGAGCTTAATATTTTCCACCTTTATCTGCCAAAGCTTGGAGCCAGAAGTGATGAGGAAATAGCCAAGCTGCTTTATAATATTGATGACGAGCGCATCTTTGTTGTGGCGGAGGCGATGCGCCGTGGAATAAGCATTGAAGAAATAAACGAAATTACAAAGATAGATATCTTCTTCCTTGATAAAATTTTAAACCTTATCTCAATTGAAAATAAACTCAAGGCAGGGGACAGGAGCAAAGAAACAATTGAAACCGCAAAATACTGCGGTTTTGCCGATAAAACCATTGCCGCATTTTTAGGGCTTGAAAAAAGTGAGGCAAAGGCGCTGAGGGAGAGCCACGGCATTGTTCCCGCATTTAAGATGGTTGACACCTGTGCGGCGGAGTTTGAGGCGCTTACACCCTATTATTACAGTGCATACAAGAGCGAGAACGAGGTGGATATCGAAAGTGAGAGAAAGAAGGTACTTGTTTTAGGCTCGGGTCCCATAAGAATAGGGCAGGGGATTGAGTTTGACTACTGCTCGGTACACTGTGTGTGGGCGCTTAAAAAGCTTGGATATGAAACCATAATTGTAAACAACAACCCCGAAACCGTGAGTACGGATTTTGATATTTCCGACAAGCTGTATTTTGAACCGTTGACCGACGAGGATGTTGAGGCGATTGTAGAAATTGAAAAGCCGTACGGTGCAGTGGTGCAGTTTGGAGGGCAGACGGCAATTAAGCTTACAAACGCACTTAGGAACATGGGAGTGAAGATTTTAGGTACGGACGCTGATGATGTTGATGCTGCCGAGGACAGGGAAAAGTTTGATGTTATTTTAGAGAAATGCGAAATTCCCCGCCCTAAGGGTGACACGGTTTATACGGAGGAAGAGGCAATAGCCGCCGCAAACCGACTGGATTACCCCGTTTTGGTGCGCCCGTCCTATGTTTTGGGGGGGCAGGGAATGGAAATTGCATTTTCCGACCAGGACGTGGCGGAATTTATGGAAATAATAAATCGAAATGTGCAGGAACACCCTATTTTGATTGACAAATACCTCATGGGGAAAGAGGTTGAGGTGGACGCCGTTTGCGACGGGGAGGACATACTAATCCCGGGTATAATGGAACATTTGGAACGTGCGGGGGTTCACTCCGGCGACAGTATTTCCGTGTACCCCAGCCAAAGCGTGGCTCAGCGGCATATTGACACTCTTGTATTGTATACAAAACGCCTTGCAAAGGCGTTGAGGGTTAAGGGGCTTATAAACATTCAATTTATAATATACGATGACGAGGTTTATGTAATAGAGGTAAACCCCCGTTCAAGCCGTACGGTGCCTTATATAAGCAAGGTTACGGGTATACCGCTTGTGGCGCTTGCCACCCGTGCAATACTTGGAGAGCGCATTGCCGATATGGGATACGGCACGGGTCTTTACGAAGCAGGTGAATATATTGCAATAAAAATGCCTGTTTTCTCTTTTGAAAAATTGCATGATGTTGATGTCAGCTTAGGACCCGAAATGAAGTCCACGGGTGAGGTGCTTGGTGTTTCAAAGTCATTCCATGAAGCGCTTTTGAAGGCGTTTATGGGGGCGGGAATGAGAGTTTCTCCGAACGGCAAGCTTGTGGCAACCGTAAACGACCATGACAAGGAGGAACTTTCCGAAATTGCAGCCCGTTTTGCACAGAGGGGCTTTGAAATATATGCAACCGGGGGAACCTGCAAAAGCCTTAGGGAGAAAGGCATAGATGCTACGGAAATAAACAAAATAAACGAGGAATCACCCCATATACTTGACCTTATCCAAAGCGGCGAGGTTGACTTTGTTATAAACACACCCACAAAGGGCAGAAACCAAAACCGTGACGGGTTTAAAATAAGGCGGTGTGCGGTTGAGCGTTCAATTCCTTGCCTTACATCTCTTGATACGGCAAAGGCGATGCTGCTAAGTATTTCAAGCATAGGACAGGAGGAAATTTCCGTTGTAAACATAGCGGAAATAGTATAAAGCAAAGACCTAAAAAATGGCAAGATTTTTATATTGACAAAGTTTTCACATGGGGTTATAATATTATTTAGAAAAGATGCTCTGCTTTTTGGAGGGCGTCTTTTCTTTAATCTTTTTATGGGATTTTCGCCCCTCCAGGAATTCCGCAGATTTTATTCTATACTTGAAAGAGAGTGGTTTTAATGTCAAAAAATATCAAGGACGATATAAGGCGCTTGGTAAGGGAGCAGGATGTAAAATTTATAAGGCTTCAATTTACCGATATCCTCGGTTCGTTGAAAAATGTTGCGGTTACCCCCAGTCAACTGGAAAAAATTCTTGCAAACGAGTGTATGTTTGACGGTTCGTCAATTGAAGGGTTTGTGAGAATTGAAGAATCGGATATGTATTTATGGCCCGACCTTGATTCGTTTGCAATCTTCCCCTGGCGGCCTGACAAGGGAAGGGTGGCAAGGCTTATATGCGACATATATAAGCCCGACAAAACGCCCTTTGAAGGCTCACCCAGGTACGTCTTGAAAAAGGTTATCACCGAGGCGGCTAAGATGGGGTACACCTTCAACGTGGGACCCGAATGTGAATTTTTTCTCTTTGAAACGGATGATGAGGGTAACCCTACAACCAAAACACAGGATGAGGGCGGCTACTTTGATTTAGGACCGGTTGATATGGGCGAGAATGCAAGGCGGGATATATGCATAACCCTTGAAGAAATGGGGTTTGAGGTTGAGGCATCCCATCATGAAGCGGCACAGGGGCAGCATGAGATTGATTTTAAATATGACGAAGCACTGAAAACTGCGGATAATATTATGACATTTAAGCTTGCGGTGAAAACCATTGCGCACCGCAACGGACTGCATGCCACGTTTATGCCAAAGCC
>CAZNYY010000129.1:0-6566 GCA_964577335.1 uncultured Oscillospiraceae bacterium
GCAAGATGCATATAGACGAGGCAAAATTAAAATCCGCTTTGGCAAGCGACCTTGATAGCATTTCAAGACTGTTTACAAGCGTGTCAACAGATGAGAATGCCGCCCAAAAATACAACAAATCCGGTCTTGTTTACCGTATTGAGAGCAGCATGAATTCCTACATAAAAAGTGTGACTTCAAACACTTTGGATTATAATACCCGGCAAATTTCGGGCTACACAAAAAGAATTGAAAACGCCGTTACAAAGCTTAACGAAAAGGAAGCACATTATTTTCAGCAATACGCAGCACTTGAAACGGCACTGTCAAAAATGTATGCCCAAAGTTCCTACTTTGCGTCCTTGTCGGGCGGATGATTATAGGGAGGAAAGAATGAAAATTACAAGTCCTTATGAAAAATATAAGCGACAAAGCGTCATGGGGGCAAGCCCGGGGGAGTTAACCCTTATGCTTTATGAGGGCTGTTTAAAGTTTTTAAAGCTTGCAAAATCCCATATGGAGGACAAAAATATTCAAGAGGCGCATAACAACCTTATAAAGGCGGGCGACATTATATCCGAGCTTATGGCAACCCTTGATACGAATTATGATATCGCCGCTCAAATCATGCGCATTTATATTTATATCTTTGAGGAAATAAGAGAGGCAAACATAAAAAAGGACTCGGGGAGGATTTCGGGGGTTATAGAGTTGGTAGAGGAGTTTAAGGATGCTTGGGGGCAGGCAGTATTATCGGATCGTGCCCGCCGTTTTAGTGAAGGAAGATTAAATTGATGACTGAATTTCACAGCTTAATTTCACTTGCAAACAAAAAACTTGAAATTTTGACCCATGCACAAAACCTTGCCCGCCATCAGGAAAACATGATAGACGAAGGTGACTGCATGGGTCTTGTGGAAAGCTTAAATCTCAGTGATGAAGCCATTGAAAAGTTGAAGGAAGCCGATGAAAAAATCAACTCTTTGCATGAGCGGCTGGAAGACCATTTTAGCCTTACGGAATATCACAAACAGGCTGATGAATTTGCCCGCCTTGATAGGGAAGGTCGCAATTTGTCAAAAACCGTTTCTGACATGACACTGAAAAATCAGAAAAAAGCCGTGGAACTTATGGAAATAATAAAGGGTGACATACAAAGCATTAATAAAAGTAAAAAGGTTAAGTCATACGGAAATGTTCCCCTTTATGAAAGCGTGTATTTTGACAAAAGCAGATAGGAGTGTAGTGTGGGAAACCGCACTGGCCTCCGGCGGACCTTATGTGCGTGCAAAATTTCCACTATACGCCTTGTCTGCCCATAGACAAGGGTACAAGTGTTTTAATTACTATTTGTGGGCAGAAAGGCTATGGAAATTAGTGTGAAAATCAACACCACAATCGCCAAAAGTGATTTTCATGGCGCCCCCGTAACTGACGACAAAAAGGGGCTGCAAAAAAATATTTCCTTTAAAAATCAGCTTAGCGGCATTAACCGCAGCAATGTGACGGAGGAACTCCTGGCGCTGTCGGAGGATATTTTCCGCCAGGGAAAGGTTGTCAGCGAAAGATGTGACATTAAAGAACTGAAAAAATACAGAGAACTTATTTCCGCATTTTTAAAGGATGTTATAGCCCATGGTTTTGAATTTGAACAAGAAAGCGGTTTTGATTCTCTTGGGCGGCACAAAATTTACGCTAATATTAAAAAAATAGACAACAGGCTTGACAAGCTTGCGGCAGAAATTTTGTGCGGACAAAAGGAGCCTGTAGAAATTCTTAAATCCGTTGAGGATATAAAGGGGCTTATTTTGGATATTTTTTTATGATGCGGAAATTGATAAAAGCCATATTGTAAAATAAATGGCGGAAGCCAAAAAGCAGGCGGATGTCAATACCGTTAAAATGGCTATCGGAAGCATAGAAGTCATAGAACGCGGACGTGCAGGCCTTTTCGTTTTGCGGTTTCGTATATAATCATTTATTACGTTGTTTGCAAGTTCTACCACGTCTTGATGTTTCATCTAAATTTCACCCTTTCTGAATTAGGTTGTGTTTCCCTAAAATTTGTAATGGAAATATTTTGCATACAGTTTAAGTTTTCACCAAATAACCCGATATTATTAGTATAAATTAGAAATTATTTGGAGGATGGTTCTATTGAAAAAAATTATGGTAGTTGATGATGCGGCATTTATGAGGATTACGCTTAAAAATATGTTGGAGAGAAATGGGTTTGAGGTTGTTGGAGAAGCTGCAAACGGCGCTGAAGCGGTAAAGAGATTTGCGGAGCTTTCTCCTGATATAGTGACAATGGACATTACCATGCCCCAGATGGACGGGGTTGAGGCACTTCGGGAAATTAAGAAAATAAGCCCTGAGGCAAAGGTTATAATGATTTCTGCCATGGGACAGGAAACCATGGTGAAGGAAGCGGTTTTGTCGGGTGCGATGGGCTTTTTAGTAAAACCCTTTAAAGAGGAAGCGGTGATAAAAGCGCTTGAAAATGCTTGAAAAAAGTAGGTGAACGGCATGGATTTGGGAGTATTTGTTTATGAAACAAATGAAATGTTGGAAAAAATGGCGGATGTGCTTATGGCGGCGGAAACCGAGGGGGTTATTTCGGAAGAATGTTTAAATGAAGTATTTAGGATTATGCACACGGTAAAAGGCTCGTCCGCCATGTTGTCATTAGACGGCATGACAGAAGCCGCACATTTGGTGGAAGATTTGTTCTTTAAAATACGGGAAAACAGACATAAAAACCTACAGCACGATGAAATATGTGATGTATCCATTTGTGCGGTTGACTATTTCAAAGAGCAGACTGCAAAGGTTGCCGCCGAAAAAAAAGTTAATGCGCTTGACCCGTCCCTTGCACAGCGCATAGAGGGATTGATAAAAAATATCGGCGGGGAAAAAGATAGAAAGTATTCAAAACAAAATGGTTATAATATAAAAATTCTATTTGAAGAAGATGCCAAAATGGAAAACATACGGGCTTTTTCAATAGCACAAAGGCTGAATGAGTTTTGCGGCAAGCTTTCCCACCGTCCGCAGGAGCTTTTAGAGGACGGACAAAGTGCAGATTTTATCAAAAAAAGCGGATTTGAGATAAATATAGAAACCTCTCTTTCCAAAGATGAAATTGAGGAAATTATAAGGCGGGAAGTTTTTGTAAAACACTTAAAAATCAGAGGGAATGAACATTCACCTATTAAATCCGCACCTCAAGACGAAATGGGGCAAGGCGTACAGAATTTAAAAAATAATTTTTTAAATGTACATATTTCAAAGCTGGACAAGCTTATGGATTTGGTAGGTGAAATGGTTATTTTTCAAAACCTGTCGGGGCAGCAGGGAAGTGGGGATGACAGACTGCGAAAGTTGACGGATGAACTTAGAGATGCCGTAATGGCACTTAGAATGATGCCCATAGCCGGAACATTTCACAAGATGAACAGGGTTGTGAGGGATATGTGTAAAAACCTCGGCAAGGAAGCGGAACTTGTGCTTATCGGAGAGGACACCGAGGTTGATAAGGTTATTGCGGATAAAATTGCAGACCCCCTTATGCACATTGTGAGAAATGCCATGGACCATGGGCTTGAGGATACAAAGGAGCGCTTAGAAAAGGGGAAAAACCAAAAGGGCATTATAATGCTTGAAGCTAAAAATATGGGCGGAGAGGTTATGATAAGAATATCGGATGACGGGCGGGGGCTTGACAGTGATGCAATACTTAAAAAAGCGTATCAGGGTCAAATGATATCGGAAGATATGCTTTTAACCGACCAAGATATATATAACTTAATTCTTCTTCCGGGGTTTTCAACCAAAAAAGATGTCAGCGAATATTCGGGGAGGGGAGTTGGCATGGATGTGGTTTGCCAAAATGTCAGGCGCATGGGCGGCAGTATTTTTATCGGCAGCGAGGCGGGACGGGGGATGGCAATTACCATAAAAATACCTCTTACACTGGCAATTATAAACGCAATGGAAGTTTTGGCGGCGGAAACAGGCTTTGTTTTCCCGTCGGGAAGTATAGATAAAATTATCAAGATTACCTCCGAAGATACAATCTTGCATGAGGAGGGCAGGGAGATGATTATGCTTGGAAACATCTGCTGTCCGATAATAAGGTTGGCGGAACTTTTCGGAATTGAAGGCGGCAAGCGGAACTTGGAAGAAGGAATACTTTTATGTATCCGGTCAAACCAGAAAACAATATGCCTATTTGCAGATGAAGTGCTTGGCGAAGGACGGGCTGTGATAAAACCCCTCCCTTCGTATCTTAAACACTTTCCCGCAGAAAGGCGGGGTGTTGCGGGTTGCACGGTTATGGACGGGGGGAGAATATGCCTTGTTCTTGACGTGGCTCGCATAATTGAAAACGCAATTTAAGGAGGGGTTTGTACATGGCTCAGGCTTTACCGTTTTTTGAAGAGGGGCAACCGCAGGAGAACAGGTATTTGACATTTTATCTGGGGGCGGACCTGTACGGGCTAAGCATACGGAACGTAGCAGAAATTATAGGTATGCAGCGCATAACGCCTTACCCCGAGGTGCCGGAGTATGTCCGTGGGGTGATAAATCTCAGGGGCAGGGTTATACCGGTAATAGACCTTGCGCTTAAATTCCACAAAAAACCTATGCTTTACAATGAAAAAACCTGTATTATTGTGGCGACAATGGAGGAGGTGTCGGCAGGGTTTATCGTTGATGGTGTAGAGGAAGTGACCGCAATTTTACAGGAGGAAATTTTGGTTCCCCCCGACGGCAAGAATATATTGTCCAAAAGGTATATTGACGGCATTGTAAAAGGCGACAATGGTATTAAAATTTTGCTGGATTGCGACAAGTTGCTTGAAGAAGATGAAATTGAGGAGTTGAAGAACATTGATTGAAAAAATAAAAAAAATAATTGCAAACAATGCTTTAACCGGGTTTTTCCGCAATTTGAAGATAGGCACCAAGCTTTCAATTGCCGTGTCGATACTTATCGTTGTTTTACTGACAGTGACGGGGATTATTACCCTTCGTATTTCAACGGAAGCGGTCAAAAGCGGAATTGATGAAATGCTTTTAAACCGGGCAAATGACACCGCTAAAATAATAGGGAATGATATTTCCCAAACAATTTCAAAGCTTGATAATATTGCCCATGGCGCCGCAATAAAAAGTATGATTTGGGAGGAGCAGGCGGGGGTTTTAACACAGGAGCTTGCGGCTGTTAATGAATTTTCGGTATTTGGGATATCCGACAGGGCTGGCAATGTGCGCTATGTTGACGGTACTACGGGAAATATTGTGGGCATATCATGCATGGGGTCGGTTATGGACGGGCATCCCTCTATTTCCGAGCCGATGGTGAGCCGTGCGGACAATACAATAAAATATTATGTGGTAGCTCCCATAAAAGATAATTTCGGCATGACACAGCAGGCTTTGGTGGGGGTTATAAACTTTGATTTTATAAGCGTGTATACAAACGAGGTGAAATCAGGGGAAGCAGGGTACGCATTTGTTATAAATAATCGGGGAATAATCCTTGCTCATTCAAATCGTGACAAAATTATCGGGCAGGAGAATATACCCGAGCAGGCAAAAGCGGACGAAAGACTTGGAGAACTTGCCGAGCATGTCGCAAAAATGAGGCGGGGGCAGACAGGTATAGGCAGGTACTGGTACGAGGGTGATTACAAATATATGGGATACGCCCGCATAACGGGAACTGACTGGTCGGTCGGTGTCACGGCTTTGGAAAGTGAAGTTTTTGATAAAATAAACATTTTAAGATATACGGTTTATGCTTCCATTGTGTTGGCACTTTTACTTGGGGTTTTAATATCACTTTTTATAGCGGGTAAAATGATTAAAAAGCCTATCGGCAGACTTGTAGGTGCCGCAGAAACCCTTGCCACAGGTGATATTGATGCGGAGATTAGTGTGACGAGCAATGATGAAATAGGCATTATGGGACGTGCGCTTGAAAAAATTATAACTGCGACAAAAGAGCAGGCCTTTGTGGCACAGAAAATAGCGGGAGGGGATGTTTCTGCCGTGGTTGTTCCCAGAAGCGAAAAGGACGTTATGGGAAGAAGTATGCAGATGATGGCGCAAACGCTGAAGGACCTTGTGGCGGAAACCATAGAACTTTCAAAAGCGGCTGTTTTAGGCAGACTTGACACAAGGGGAGATGCGGAAAAATTCAAAGGCGGTTTTCGTGAGGTCGTGCAGGGTATAAACGAAACCCTTGCCGCTGTGACCGAGCCTATACAAGAGTCGGCAGAGGTGCTGGACGAATTTTCCAAAGGCAACTTGGATGTCAGCGTGACGGGCGAGTACAAGGGCGGGCATGCGGCAATAAAGGATGCTATAAATAACTCTATATCAAATATTAAGAGTTATATTACTGAAATTTCCCGTGTACTCCAGCATATCGCCGGGGGCGGTCTGAATGCAAGAATAAAGCGAGAGTATTTAGGCGAGTTTGGAAAAATTAAAGATTCGATTAACTACGCCGCAGTCTCTTTTGAAGAAATATTAGATTCAAGCGGTTTTAGAACCGAGGAAAATATTTTTTCTTT
>CAZNYY010000130.1:0-6512 GCA_964577335.1 uncultured Oscillospiraceae bacterium
GCAACCCTCGCATCACCTGATGTATCTGTAGGACTTTGTGTGTAAACTCTGATATTGTCAATATATGTGTCGCTCCTGTTGCTGCTGTGGTTTTGTGCAATTCGCACCTTTTTAATAATGGTGTCATGCATTGTGGTGTTTTTGACGTCAATCATCCGCAAAACCCCGTCAATATATAAATCCACCGTTTGGGTTGCACGTTTGAATACAAATTTGGCGGTTTGAAAGCCGCTGTTTACGTTGTTTTTGTATTGGACGTAGTTGTACGCAACATCCCTGCCGCCCGCTCCAACCGTTTCCGAACGAAAATACAAATCCGTCGCCTGATATCTGGCGGTGTATATGGCATTGTTCTCATTGTCCATAAAACTTACAACAAGCCTTCCGTTTGTGCCAGTGGAATAGTAATCATACTCCACCACCAAATCATCGCCCGCCCCTTCAAGGTTTATCTCATGGGGCAAATCAAGGTCTATTCCCTGTACCACGCCGGTTTCAAAGCGCAGTGCATTGTTGCCCCCGCCTATAACATCCCGTTCAATTTTCAGGGGCAGGGTGCCGCCCTGTACATAATTTACCGACGTAGGTGTTAGTGTACTTTCGCCGTACGGTGTGCCGTAGGCGGAGGAAAACAAATATGCGCCGCCCTCATTGTCATCGGTATAAAAACCTTCTTCAAAATTTATATCCGCCAAAAACTCGGGCTGATTACTGCTTGTATTTTCCTCGTAAATCTTTAGATTATCCATGTAGGTTTCAACGTGCGCACTAAAACAAATGTTTTCAATCCAAGAATTGTCCTCAAAATTTAGCTTCGTGTTGTTGCCTGCGTGTGACAGTGTGCCTGTTTGCTTGTCAAGCACAAGCCGAACTTTGACAAACTCTTCGCTGACGGCATTTTCAATTTTGGCTGTTTTGTCTAAAACCCCTACACTTACCGCCCCCGCATTGTTTTGCCAAACCTCAAACTCCACCACCAAATTGCCTTGGCAGTTTAAGGGGGAGGGCACCCTCAAATCCAAATTAAGTTTTGCCCCTGCAGGCATTTTAAGCGACAACTGGTTTACATTCGGCTCTTCACGGGGCGTAAACACCACCTCCGCAGAACTTCCCGAAAGCTGTGTAAAACCGCCGTGCCCGTCTATCCCCGTGTCCCTTAAATATCCGCTGAAATTGTCAAGGCTTATAATCCTCGAATAATTTTGCGGAAATTCGTCTTTCATCTGATAAATTGTGCTGTTGTCATAATTTCTGCCGTACCCATCAAATGTTCCGTGTATATATCCTCCGCCCGCATAAAAATCAAGTGCGGGCACTTCTATTCCCTCTATCGCCGCCGCAACCCTGAGCAGTGCAATGGCCTCATGCGTTTCAAGCTTCATATTTGTGTTGCCCGCACTTTTGGTTATAAACATTCCGTTTTCAAACCTGTCACGCAAAATATTGTTGGCAACATCTTTTGCCGCGTTTAAAAACACTTCGTTTTTGCTGTATTCATACAGCTCCAAGGCAATAAATGCGGCAATCGGCTCGCTTGTGGTTATATTTTTAAGTTTTATTCCGCTGCCGTCACGGCCTCCTATATCGCCCAAAAAATTGTACCTTATATTAATTGCCCTTGCCGCCTGCCACAGCTCCTCGCTGTCGGAATTTACCGCCGCCACTACCGACGAATAGTTAACCTTAGTCCCCGGGGCGCTTTGAGTGGGTTTGCTTCCCGCATCTCCGTAATATCCGCCAACTTTGAATGTGTAGTCATGCACCCGCTCCCCGTCGGTAAACATAGAGTAAACCCTGTAATTTTCCGCATCATATGCGTAGCCGAAAAACGCTTCCATGCCCTCGGCAACATATTTGACAAGCCCGTCGTCATCAAGCACTTTTGCAATCTCCAAAAGCCCCAAAATGTTCTCGCCGTAGTACCCGCGGATGCCCGCAGCATTTAAATAATTCATTTCCAGCGCTTTTTCGCCAAAATCCGCACCAAACTGAATTGCCGCACGGTCACCCTTGCTTAAAATGCCGTACTGCTGACCGCCAAGCTTTGTAATCGGGTTTCTGGTGGCGGCAAAAAGGGTTTGCAGTCGGTCAATCCACGGCCGTGGCGATGTATCCCCCGTGTATTCAATGTATTTTGCGGCGGCAAACATCATATCACTGCCCGAGCTGAAAAAAGGTAATCCTTCAACCAAAAAATGAGGGTTGCCGTCTCCCGTATAGGTACTGTTCCACAAATCTCCCATGGGCGCTCCGTATTTGCCGTGGCGGTTTACCGCCAAATTGCCCCAGTCCGTCACACCCGTGTTCCAGTACGCTTTAATAAAATTTAAGGTCGCCTCGGGGTCTGTTTCATACATAAGGTCATAATAGGGGTAAACGGCTTTTAATTCATGCTCGCTTTGCTCCCCCGCAATCTTTTCGTTTCGTAAATTCACAAAACGGTGACCTCCCCAACGCAGCAGCCCGTTTACATCAGTAAAATTGTCAAAATAATATTGTATTCTTTCCTTCGCCGCATCTTTATACTTTTCATCCCCCGTCAAATCGGTAAGTGCCGCCAAGGTGCGCATCAGCAGTTGCTGGTTTGCCAAATTGGACGGCAAATACTCGGTGGCATTTGTTATAATCTTCACGGGTTCTCCCGTATAAAAATTAAGTCCGTCGGCAAACAGGTTAAGCGTTGGTTTTTCGGAAAAACCATGACCGCTGCCCAAAACCAAATCCCCGTACTGCTGAACCGCCCTTATATAGCGTTCACCCTCCCCCGCACACACCGAAAAGGAAGCAAAAACCATAAATAATATAATACAGACGCTTATTTTTCTTGCCCTCATATATTTCTCCCTTCACTTTTTGTCCGAGGTTTTGGGGCAGGGAAAAATTCTCTGCCCCAAAACCTCGGGGGCGTTAGTTACCCAACACAAACGACGGTTTCAGTATAAGGGACAGGGGTCTGTTACTGTCCCACAGCATAACCTTTAAATAATCGCCTGATGCGGGGTTTTCCGAAGTCGTGTATGTTTTCCCCGAAATGCCCGTGGGCTTATTGGTTGTAACGGTTATACCCTCGCTCACCGTAATGCCTTTGAGTGTTCCGTCCTGTGCATAATGCGCTGTGATGATAAAAAATTCATACGGGTTTTCGGCACTTGCATCGGGTATTTTAATATTCATTCTCGCCTGATAATCATTTACTCCGTACCTGTTGAAATCTCTTATTTGTGTGTATGTTCCATTAGCATAAACATACGGTCTTGTAATAAGTATTTCATCTGTTTCGGGGGCAGAGTCGGCAAGGTATATTTTCATATTGTCAAGGTAAGCGGGTTTTGCAGTTGCACTTGCCGCCCCCTGAAACCTAAACCCTGATATGGGAAGAGTGTCCCCGCTAAAACTTGCGGGTTCTACATCCATTACCCTTAAAATATCGTCAACATAAAAATCCGCTGTCAGGGTTTCTCCCTTTATTACCATTTTGTAGTTGTGCCATCCCTCGGTTAAACCATAGGGGTAATTTATGCCAAAGAATTGCTGCCCTGATGTTTCACTCCCTGTAAACCTTATATCCGTAGCGGCAGCAGCCGCCCTAAAAGTAGCTGTATTTCCGGGTTGCATTGCAATGGTGTTAAACCTTGTGGCTGCACCCTCCGCATAAAAGTCATACTCAAAAACAAGGTCCTTGCCGCTATCCTTTGAAAGCTCATATGCCTCGGCAAGATTAAGCTGCACAATGGGGTCACTTGTATTGTCAAGCAACAAGCAGTGGTTATTCTCATCAAAGGGGTCATGGGTTACCGTAGTCGGCGCTATACCGCCCATAATACCTTTTGTGTTGGTTTGACCCCTTGCATCGCTAATCGTTATATTGCCGTATGAATAGGTTACGCCGGTTGTAGGGAAGAAATATGTTCTACCGTCCTCGGGGTTTGTGTAGTAATCATCCTCAAAATCAACAACCGCATTGGGAATACTCGTATCCATCTGCTCGTACACATAAATATCGTCTATATAAAACGGATTTTGGTTTGTTGATGATGTTTTACTTATTCTTATGGTGGATATTTCACCCAGTCCTTCCGTGCGGTGAGCTTTTAACTGCTCTCCTTGTTTAATGTGCAAGTCTCCCGTCTCGGGATTAGTATAGTCGGTACGTGCAGTTGCCAGCACACCGTTTACATATACCAAAACACTGTTTGTATCCCTTTTAAATACAACCTTTACCGTGTCGTATGTGGAGGAGTTTCTGCTGAATAGATTCATCTCAAATCCACCGCCGTTTGTAAAGGGTATTTGATATGCTTGCGCACCTGCTGTAAGGGTAAAAACCTCTTGCAAATTCTGGTCTAAAAACTCCGTCCGCATACGGGCATGATTCCCCGCCGCCACAAACTTAAATTCAAAAACAAATTCATCTTCATCGGCGTCGGTCAAATCAACCGTCTCGTTTAAATTAAGTCTTATAGCTTGATTTATCTCTGTAATCTCAATTGCCTTGTTGCCGCTGCCTGCACCGATTTCCCTGATATAAATGGGATCCGTACCGTAGGCGGCATAGTTTTTAGATGTTGGGATAAGTGTTGCGGTGCCGTAATTTTGGGGTATTATATTGTCATTTTGGTCTAACCCGAATGCAGGCGCCCCAATTGTAAGGTTCTCAAAGTCAATAAAGCACAAATCCCTGCTTGAGAAGGCACCTGCACCCGTCCACATTGTCATAACAAAAATTACGATTAGTGAACAAGTTAATAGTTTTTTGCTTAAATTCTTCATTGTTTTCTCCCTTCGCTCTTTGCCCGAAGGTTTTGGGGGCAGGGGGTTTCCCTGCCTCAAAACCTTGAATACGTTAGTTCCCCAGTGTAAAAGATGGTGCCATTACAGGGAACATGGTTTCTTCACCGTCCCAAAGCATAACCTTTAAATAATCACCCGATGCGGGGTTTTCCGAAGTCGTGTATGTTGTACCCGAAATACCTGTGGGTTCATTGGTTGTTATGGTTATACCGTTGTCCACCACAACGCCTTTAAGTCTTCCTTCCTGTGAATAATGCGCCGTAATCATAAAGAGTTCATACGGGTTTTGGGCACTTGCATCAGGTATTTTAATATTCATTCTCGCCTGATAATCATTTGCACCGTACCTGTTGAAATCTCTTATTTGGGTGTATGTTCCCGTAGCATAAATATACGGTCTTGTAATAAGTATTTCATCTGTTTCGGGGGCAGAGTCGGCAAGGTATATTTTCATATTGTCAAGGTAAGCGGGTTTTGCAGTTGCACTTGCCGCCCCCTGAAACCTAAACCCTGATATGGGAAGAGTGTCCCCGCTAAAACTTGCGGGTTCTACATCCATTACCCTTAAAATATCGTCAACATAAAAATCCGCTGTCAGGGTTTCTCCCTTTATTACCATTTTGTAGTTGTGCCATCCCTCGGTTAAACCATAGGGGTAATTTATGCCAAAGAATTGCTGCCCTGATGTTTCACTCCCTGTAAACCTTATATCCGTAGCGGCAGCAGCCGCCCTAAAAGTAGCTGTATTTCCGGGTTGCATTGCAATGGTGTTAAACCTTGTGGCTGCACCCTCCGCATAAAAGTCATACTCAAAAACAAGGTCTTTGCCACCGCCGCTTGAAAGCTCATATGCCTCGGCAAGGCTAAACTGCGTAATTGGGTCGCTTGTATTGTCATGAAGCAAACAGTGGTTATTATCATCCAAGGGGTCCTTTACTATTAAGGTGGGGGCCGCTCCGCCCATTATACCGGTATTGTCACCCTTTCCGCTACGAACCGTTATGTTCCCGTATATATAGTCTTTCTTTTCAGGGAACAGGTATGTTAAATCGTCATCAGGGTTTGTGTAATAATCATCTTCAAAATCAACAATGCCTTCAGGAACGCTTATGTCCATCTGCTCGTATGCATAAAGGTCATCAAGATAAAACTTTGTGTTGTCAGTTGTGTTTTTATCTATAAATATTCTGGATACTTCGTCAAACCCTTCTGTACGGTGACCTATTTGCTCTTCCCCTGTTGTAAGCCTGGTTGCTATCGAGCCGTTTATGTACAGGAGAACATTTTCACTGTCTCTTTTAAACACAACCTTTACCGTGTCGGGGGATGAGAGGTCCCGGGTAAATTTATTCAATTCACCTATGCCGCCGTTATCGGCAGAATTGACTTGGTATGACTGCGCACCCACATTCAATGTAAAGACTGCATCATTGTCCGCCGTGCGAAAAATCACTCTCAAGCGAGGAGCGCCGGTTCCCGCTGCAAACTTAAATTCAAACACAAAATCATCTTCATCGGCATCGTTTAAGTCAACGCTTTCGTTTAGATTAAGCGATATATACTGACCTGCTCTTGAAAACTCTATTGCCTTGTTGCCGCTGTTTGCATCAATTTCCTGTATAAGAAGCGGCTGTGCGCCGCCAGCGGCATAATCTATTTTTGTTGAAAGTGTTGCCGTGCCATAGTTTTGGGATATTACATTACCGCTTTCTGTTTGGAAT
>CAZNYY010000131.1:0-6473 GCA_964577335.1 uncultured Oscillospiraceae bacterium
AGCCCCGAGGCGTTGGAACTGATGTTAGATAAGGGGTACGACCCTAAAAATGGGGCACGCCCGCTTAGAAGGCTTATTCAAAAAACGCTTGAAGATAAGGCTGCATACATGCTTATATCCGGCGAACTTTCGCCGAAAAGCATATTGAGTGTAAATGCAGAAAACGATGAAATAAAACTTGGCAGGGAGGAAAAATAATGAAAGCTGTGGAATTGATGCAGAAAAGACGGACGGTACGAAAATTTGCTCAAAATCCTGTCCCTCGTGAAGATTTACTCCGGATGGTGGAATGTGCAAGACTTGCCCCTTCTGCCGCAAATATACAGCCGCTGAAATACCTTGTAATTTCCTCTGAACAGCTTTGCGTCAAGGTGTTTGAACTTACCGCATGGGCGGGATATTTAAGGGGGCTTGGCACGCCGGGTGAAGGCGAACGTCCCACGGCGTACATTGCGGTTTTGGGTGACACCGAAATTAAAAAAACGGGCTTTGAACTTGATGCGGGAGCGGCGGCAATGAGTATTATTTTGGCGGCGGAGGAGCAGGGAATTGCGTCTTGCTGGATAGGTTCCGTTAACCGCAAAGCGGCATATCCCCTTCTTGGGCTTGACGAGAAATACAACATCATAGCTCTCATCGCTTTGGGATACCCCGCCGAGAACCCTGTTTTGGAAGATGCGGCGGACAATATTAAATATTTCAAGGATGAAAACGGCGTTTTACACGTTCCAAAACGTCCTTTAGATGAAATTATTGTAGATTTTAAATAAATTTTTAAAAAAGGATTGAAAATTTTTCGTTTGCATGTTAAATTATACTTATATTAAGGAGGTGTGTGTTTTGGCATATATTATTAATGACGACTGTATAAACTGCGGTGCCTGTGAACCGGAATGTCCTGTAAACTGTATCTCCGCCGGGGAAACAAAGTTTATTATTGACGGTGCGATATGCATTGACTGCGGTGCCTGTGCAGATGTCTGTCCCGTAGATGCTCCAAAGCCCGAGTAAAAACGGCACTGCCGACACCGTTTTAACGTTGTCGGCAATTTTTTGCCGAGGGGATATCGCCAAGCCCTTGGGTCTAAGCGGCTTGGCGTGTCGCCTTAGTCGCACATACCGTAAAAAAATGTTAAGGAAAATATAAAATGAAACTTTTACCCCATGAAAGGATTGACGACCTTCAGATAAAAGGTTTTTCAATTATACAGGATACCCGGGGCTTTTGCTTTGGGCTTGATGCTGTTTTGCTTTCGTCATTCCCCGAAATAAAAAAGGGTGATAAGGTTTTTGATATGTGTACCGGCTCGGGGATAGTGCCTATTCTTCTTGCGGCAAAGACTGATGCAGCAAGCATTTTAGGGATGGAAATAATGCCCGAGGTGGCAAATATGGCAAAACGAAGTGTTTTAATGAATGGGCTTAGTCATGTTGAAATAGTCCATGGGGACATTAAAACTGCGACCGAGGTTTTAGGGCACGGTGTTTTTGATGTTGTGACCTGTAACCCGCCGTATAAAAGGGCAAGCAGCGGTTTGGTTTGTGCAGATGATATGCGTACCGTTGCCCGTCACGAAATTCTTTGTACGCTGGAGGATGTAATTTCCCAAGGCTCAGGGCCTTTGCGTTTTGGCGGCAAACTGTGTATGGTTCACCGCCCCGAGAGGCTTTGCGACATTGTATGCCTTATGCGAAAATATAAAACGGAGCCGAAGAGACTTCGCTATGTACACCCTTCCCCCGACAAGCCCCCCATGCTGATTTTAATAGAGGGTGCCCGAGGCGGAAGGGAATTTTTAAAAACCCTGCCTCCGCTTTTTGTCCATGACAGCGAAGGCAATAAAACTGCCGAAATTGAGGGTATATACGGAAGTTAAAGGAGGAGCTATGCCGGGCAAATTATTTCTCTGTGCAACCCCAATAGGTAATTTGGGGGATGTGTCCCAAAGGCTTATTGACACACTGAATATGGTTGACCTTGTGGCTGCGGAGGATACAAGACGCACGGGGCAGCTTTTAAAACATCTTGACATTTCAAAACCGCAAATTAGCTATTTTGAACATAACCGCCGTGAAAGGGACGGACATATTGTTTCGATTTTAATGTCGGGTAAGAATGTTGCGCTGGTGTCGGATGCGGGTACCCCTGCTGTGAGTGACCCGGGCGAGTCCCTTGTTGCCGCATCTATTGATGCGGGGGTTGACATAATACCGATACCGGGCCCTACGGCATTTGTTTCCGCACTGACCGTATCGGGACTTCCGACGGACAGGTTTTCGTTTGAAGGTTTTTTGTCTGTCGATAAAAAAAAGCGTTCGGAGCATTTGAATAAAATAAAGCTTGACGACCGTACCCTTATTTTTTATGAGGCTCCGCATAAACTAAGAAGAACATTGGATGACCTTTTAGAAAATTTGGGTGATAGGCGCATTGCCGTTTGCCGAGAGCTTACAAAGTTGCATGAAGAAATTATCCGCTCTAATATTTCGGAAGTTTGCGAAAAGTATAAGGCGGAGGAGCCGAGGGGCGAATTTGTGCTTGTTGTGGAGGGGGCAGATAAAACCCAAACCCTTGATGAGTGGAAGGATGTTGGGATTGACGACCATGTGTCTTTTTATATAGAACGTGGTTTTGATGAAAAAGAAGCCATAAAACAGGTTGCCCGTGACAGGGGTGTGCCCAAGCGTGAGATATATGGGGCTTATAAAACCTGAATAATAATAAAATTTATGAATAAACATTTAGGAGGTACACCATGCTTAATGGCAACATAATGATAGGGCAGTCCGGAGGACCCACGGCGGCAATAAACGCAACGCTTCGGGGTGTTATAGAGGGTGCGCGGTCCTGCGAGAACATAACCGGGATAATAGGATGCCAAAACGGAATAGAGGGTGTTTTGTACGAAAAATTTGCAAACCTTGAAGAAACCTTTGAGGATGAGAGAAACCTTCGTCTTTTGTCAGCCACGCCTTCCGCATATCTTGGCTCGTGCCGCTATAAACTGCCTTCGGATTTTGAGCATGAGGATTACAAAAAAATATTTGATGTTTTTGAAAAAATGAACATAAAATTCTTTTTGTACATCGGCGGTAACGACTCTATGGATACGGTACATAAGCTGTCAAGCTATGCCGCCGAGAATAACCACGAAATAAATATTGTAGGCGTACCGAAAACCATTGATAATGATTTGGCTATTACGGACCATTGCCCGGGTTATGGCAGTGCCGCAAAATATATTGCGACAACCGTAAAGGAAATTGCGTGTGACAGTGCGGTTTATGATATTGATTCTGTTACAATTGTTGAGATAATGGGGAGGAATTCCGGCTGGCTTACTGCGGCATCCGTATTGGCCCGTGCAGGCAGGGGGCGTGCGCCACATCTTATTTATCTGCCCGAGCGCCCCTTTTGCATTGAAAACTTTTTAGCAGATATTAAAAAGGTTCCCGCCAGAAATGTTGTTGTTGCAATTTCGGAGGGTATTCGTGATAAGGACGGCAAATATATTTGTGATGCAGTATCAAGCGGAGTTGTCGATGTTTTCGGACATAAAATGCTAAGCGGTGCGGGGAAAGTGCTTGAAGGAATTGTGCGTGACAGATTAGGTATAAAAGCCCGCTCAATTGAGATAAACACACCCCAGCGCTGTGCCTCCCACACGGCTTCGCTTACCGACCTTACGGAGTCTATCCAAATAGGGCGGGCGGGAACTCTTGCCGCCTCGGGCGGACAAACGGGTGTTATGATGTTTTTCAAACGTGTGGCTAAATATGAGATAGAGATATCCTCAAAAAGTATTGCTGAAATTGCAAATGTTGAAAAAACCGTGCCGGATGATTTCATCAGTCCCGAGGGGAACGATATTACAAGGCATTTTATAGATTATGCCCTGCCCCTTATCATGGGCGAACCCTATATCGAATATGAAAACGGCGTACCGGTGCATATAACCCTATAAATAATTTTTTTCTGCCACAGTGCGGGACGGAGATGTTATGAAAAAAAATATTCTCATACTTTTCGGCGGCGAATCGGGCGAGTACGATGTTTCGTGTATATCGGCGGGCTCGGTTTTGGCGAATATAAACAAGGACAAATACAATATAATTAAAATCGGTATAACAAGGCGTGGAGAGTGGTTTATGACCGATGCAAGCCCTGATGAAATTTCAAAGGGCGCATGGGAGGCACTGCCCAAAAAGAAGGCGCTTGTGTCCCCCGATAAAAGCCACAGGGGTATTGTGGTTATAGAAAACCATGCCGCACGGGTCATACCCGTTGATGCGGTTTTCCCCGTTATGCACGGAACCCATTGTGAGGACGGATGCTTACAGGGTCTTTTTGAACTTTCGGGCATTCCTTTTGTGGGCTCGGGCGTTTTGTCATCCGCTGTTTGCATGGACAAAGGGGTTGCAAAACTTGTTTTTGACGAAGTGGGTATTCCGCAGGTAAAATGGCTTTTAATTGAGAAATCCGAACTTGAATATGCCCCTCAAAAGGTTGAAGAGGTTTTTTCATATCCGGTTTTTGTAAAACCCTCGGGTGCGGGTTCTTCCCTTGGTGCATCGTCGGCAAGCGACAGGGTTGGGCTTGTTCGTGCCCTTGAAAATGCGGCAGAGCATGATAACAGAATACTTGTTGAGGAGTTTGTGCCAGCAAGGGAAATCGAATGTTCCGTTTTGGGTAACCAAAACCCCGCCACCTCTGTTTTAGGGGAAATAATCCCCTCAAACGAGTTTTATGATTATAATGCAAAATATATAGACAATGCGTCGGTTTTAAAAATCCCCGCACCTCTTGACAATGAAACTACAGAAAAAATACGTGAATATGCCGCCCTTGCTTACCGTGCGGCGGGCTGCAAGGGGCTTGCAAGGGTGGACTTTTTTATACATAAGACCTATGGCGAAATATATTTAAACGAAATAAATACTATACCGGGGTTTACTTCCATCAGTATGTATCCTAAGCTTTGGGAAGCCTCGGGGTTACCTTATTCAAAGCTTATAGATACACTTTTGGAGCTTGCCTGCGAAAATTAAGTCGGCAGGAGAAAGGAACAAGCGTATATGGATAACAGACATATCGGTGTTTTTGATTCCGGCTTAGGCGGCCTTACGGCTGTTCGTGAGCTTATGAGACTTCTGCCCCGTGAGGGTATAATATATTTTGGTGACACGGGGAGAGTGCCCTACGGCACTCGGTCGAACGAAACCATAATTAAATACGTCAAAGATGATATTCAGTTTTTGCAAAGCCAAAATGTAAAATTAATTGTCAGTGCATGCGGCACCGCAAGCTCCGTCGCTTTAGATGCGCTGGAGGGTGCTTTTGACATACCCGTAATCGGCGTGGTGGAGCCTGCCGCAGTGGTTGCCGCCGGGGGTTCAAAAAGCGGGCGAATAGGTGTTTTGGGCACACCGGGCACCATTAATTCCGGCAAATACAAATCGGCAATACTAAGGCATCGCCCCACAGCCCAAGTTTTTCAAAAGGCGTGCCCCCTGTTCGTGCCGCTTGTGGAGAACGGGCATACAAACACTACCGTTGCAAAGCTTGTGGCGGAGGAATATTTGTTGCCATTAAAAGAAAAAAATTTGGACACTATTGTCTTGGGATGCACACATTACCCTTTGCTAAACGATTGTATTCGTGATATAATGGGGTCGGAAACATTGCTCGTAAACACGGGTGAGGTCACTGCAAAGGTCACTGCCGAGTATTTAAAGAGGCATAATATGCTTGTGGAAACACCTCGGGATAAACAGTATGATTTTTTTGTAAGTGATTCACCTGAAAATTTTTCTCATCTGGGCGGAATGTTTTTGGACATGGACTTGAATTTTAATGTACATAAGGTCAGTGTTTCCGATTAAAATGTCGGGAGACGGGAGATAATTTTATGAACAGAGATGTAATAATATCAATTATCGGGCAGGAAAATCCTTTGGATGAGAAACCTGATAACGCAATTGAACTTGTCACCTCGGGCAGGTATTACAAAAAGGGGGACAAGTACTACTTGTCGTATCAGGAAACTGAAGTGACGGGATTTGATGACAATACCACCACAACCCTTAAAATTGACGGTGATACGGTTACCATGACGAGGTTCGGGCAGGTTAACACCCATATGGTTTTTCGCCGGGGAGAGCGGCATATGGGGCATTACGAAACCCCCTACGGCAGCTTTACGGTTGGAGTCTTGCCGGATGATGTTGATGTAAATATTGAGGACAGCGGCGGGGATATTCGTATTAAATACCTGCTTGAAATAGATAATAACACAAAAGCAACTCATGACCTTCATTTAAATATACGGAAGGTTGATTAACGTGAGGCTATAGTTTGAATAAATTCTAACCTAAAGACTCAGGCGGAATTTTCCGCGCCGCCGAAATTTTCGCTCTGCGGAGCGAAAGGTGATGCGCATAAGTTCCATTATACGCCTTACCCGCCCACGGTA
>CAZNYY010000132.1:0-6397 GCA_964577335.1 uncultured Oscillospiraceae bacterium
GTTTTCACGAGTTTTTATCTTATCCCACAATGATGCGGAAAGCTTTGCCTTATATTTCCCGTAAGCAAGAATATCATCCTCATCAATTTTAAGTGTTTTGGCAATTTCCGTTATAGGTTTTATTTTTGCGCCCTGTGCTATCTCAATATCAGTCAGCATATCTATCTCCCTCTTTTGTTAAATTATTTTTTGCCATTATATAGCCTGCAACCGATGTGGCGAGTGCGCTTGCGGTGTCGCATATTAAATCCCACATAGTATCGTCAAGCCCTGTTTTTTGCATGTTCATACCGAAAACAGTATCCATAAAATACTCAAAAATTTCCCATATGGTGCCGCAGGTGACGGCAAAGCAAAATGCAAAAAATGCGATAAAAAACGGACTTAAACGCACGTCGGACTTCTTGTTTTGGGTTAGGGCAAAAACAAGCAGGAAACCTATAAGTCCTAAAATTATGCCGGATATTGTGTGCAGCATAATATCCCACCAGAAAAACAGTTCATAATATCCCTTAATCTCGCCTAAGTACATGGAGGCAAATATAAAAACAATTATGGCGCTTTGTATACCGGAGGAAAGATTTAAATGGGTTCTTCTGGACATGACAGCAGGGAAAAGCGACAGCAGAAAAGCCAAAAGCGCCGTGAAAGCATTTAAATACTGCTCACTTATAATGGCCGCCAAAAGTTCCGCGGCAAGAATTACCCTGATTGTACCTACAAGTACTTTTTGAAATTTCAAATTAAATCCCCTCCGTTTCAATTATGTTTTTATCCCCAAAACTTTTTGTCCAAACTTCGGTACTGAACAGCTTCGGCGATATGTATTTCAGTTATATTCTCACTTTGCTCAAGGTCCGCAATGGTTCTTGAAACCTTGAGAATTCGTGAATACGCACGTGCGCTTAGCCCCAAAGCTTCAAAGGCATCCTTTATAAGCCGCTTAGCCTCGCTTGTCAATATACAATATTTTTCAATATTTGCACCTGACAGAGACGCATTGCAATGTATGCCCCGTCCCTTATATCTTTCGGCCTGAATATGCCGGCAAGCAGTGACACGTTTTTTTATCTGTGCCGAGCTTTCGGCAGGGCGTGCGCCAAGTTGCTCGTAGCTTATACTTGGTGCTTCGGTTTGAATGTCCATTCTGTCAATAAGCGGACCGCTTATTTTGGACAGATATTTTGTCACCGCCGTCGAGCTGCATCGGCATCTTCTGCTGCGATCCCCAAAATAGCCGCATTTGCAAGGGTTCATAGCGGCAACAAGCATGGTTTTGCACGGAAAGGTATAACTTGCGGCCACCCTTGAAATTGTAACCCGCCCGTCCTCAAGCGGCTGCCGCATAACCTCGGTGGCATCTGTTTTAATCTCCGGGAACTCATCTAAGAACAACACCCCGTTATGTGCCAGTGAAAGCTCGCCCGGGCGTGGCACCGTTCCTCCGCCTACAAGACCCATTGTCGAAATACTGTGATGCGGACTTCTGAAAGGTCTTGTCACGGCAAGGGGTGTGCCCTCATCAAGAACCCCCGCAATGCTGTGTATTTTCGTCACCTCAAGTGCTTCTTCCATATTAAGGTCGGGCAAAATAGTGGGTAGTCTTTGCGCCAGCATTGTTTTGCCCGAGCCTGGGGAACCTATAATAAGACAATTGTGCCCGCCCGCAGCCGCAATTTCAAGCGCCCTTTTAACATTTTCCTGCCCCTTAACCTCCGAAAAATCAATACCGTAATCAGGACTTGCCGGGTTTATCATACTTTCCCTGTCCAAAACAGTGGGATGGATGGGGTTTGAGCCTTCAATATGGCACACGGCATCATACAATGTCTTTGCGCCGTAAACCGAAACACCCTCTACCAAGGCAGCCTCCTGCGCATTTTTAAAAGGCAGCAAAACCTTGGAAAAACCGTTTTCTTTTGCACTAAGTACGGCGGGGAAAACCCCTTTTACTGGGCGTATTTCACCGGAGAGCGACAACTCGCCCAAGAAAACATATTCATCGGTTGCCCCCTCCATTTGTCCGCAAGCCGCCAAAACAGACAGGGCTATTGGCAAATCATATGAAGGACCTTCCTTGCGGATGTTTGCGGGTGCAAGGTTTATGGTGTATTTACGGCTGGGGAATTCATAGCCGCAATTTTTTATTGCCGCACGAACTCTTTCTCTCGACTCTTTAACCGCCGCATCGGGCAGCCCCACGATTTCAAAGCCCGGCAGCCCAAGCGCCACATCCGACTCAACCTCCGTTATAATGCCATCAAGACCTAAAAGCGTGCAGCTGTGCAGCTTTTTCATCATATGTTTTCACCTCAAAACCTTGGTATTATGTGCTATGATAATATTATACTAAAAATTGCTATAATTACAACGATAAAATTTAAAGTGCTAAACTATCTTTCTGCATTCAAGGTAAAAACGCTTTTCGTTTGCCTCGCCCATGGAAAATGTTTTGTGCGGCAAAATTCCGTCCGTTAAAACGGTTTTAAATAAAGCGTCTTTCGGCATAGGGGGCAGTACAAAGCCAATATTACCCGACTGTGTGCCAAGCCGCTTTGTTACGTCCTCGCCGTGAATATAATCTATCTTTACTGAATTTTTATTTTCATAGTAATCCAAAAACTGTTGCAGGGTTCCCGCATTTAGCGGAGATGATGGATTTTTTATAACCAATTCACCGCTTTTTCCCGAATAATAATATTTAAAGCTCTGCTGGGGAAGGGTGTTATCACTTCCCTTAAAATATTCCTCAAACTCCGCTAAAAGTTTCTCAGGCTCGCATCCGAAAACAACCCTATGTATCGGTTCAAACTCCAAAGCGTCATCATGAATATTTACCACCTCAACCAAAGCGTAGCGTGCGGGATGTACGGCTGCATCATCAGGGGGAAGGGTTTTTTTAATATTTTCATAACATGCCTTGGCGGTCGCCAGTGAATGGTTTCCGTCACCTGCGGCAAACAGCATGTGGGATTTGGCACGCAAATTCAAAAGGGCATTTGAAATTTGTTTTTGAACGTCCCCCGCAACAAGATACCCCTCAATATTTCCTCCGCCCTGCATAAGTTTAAAGTCGTACACCTTTTGCAAATTTGCGCAAAGGGCATCAAGAGGCTCAATTACGGTTTTCTTGCAGTCATCTATCAAAAGCATGATATGCGGCAACTCAAGGGGCGCATTTTTACGAACCCTAACTCTTGGCGGAATACGTTCCAACACGGTGCCCTCCGTAGCCCTAATGAGGGAGGACGAGCCGACCGTGTAATCATATTCTTCAAGGTCCACCGCACCAATAATTCCGTGGCGCACCTTTTGTCCTATCTGCCGCCTTACATATATAAAAGTGTTTTTGTACTCTTTTAAAAGGGGGATATAGCGGTTCATTGTACTGTTAATTTCATTTATTTTATCATTCGTCATCCACTCAAGATGTGCTTCGGGTATAATCATATTAAGCGTGGATGGAGCGCCCGCCGTTATTTTTGAAACATCTTCCCAATACTCCGGCTCGGATGTGTACTGGTCACACGCAACCACGCTCCATTTCGTCATATCAATGCCCTCCGGCAAGAGAATATCTGCAGGGTAAAACCCTGTTTTTTCATGATGGCTCATCTTTCTAAAACCTTTCTGCCCACAAAATATATTTACATGACCTTATCGTGGACTGATAAGATGTAAGTTGAAAACTTATATAAAATTATTTTTCTTAAGAACTTTCCTAAGCTCGAACGACAATACGGAAGCGCCGATGATTTTCACCAAATCAAATGCCACAAACGGGAACACAGTAAGAGAAAGCGTTGCCAAAAGCCCCGTCTGCCTTATAATCATAAACTGTGCAGTGCCTAAGGCGTAACATATCAAAAGCCCCACCAACATAATCAGCATCATCTTTATCCGTCCGCAGGAGCGTTCTCTGCCGGCAAGATAGCCCATCACGGGCGCCATTATAATATAGCTTAATATGTACCCGCCTGTCGGACCCAAAATAACCGAAAGCCCGCCCCGAAAACCCGCAAAGACGGGTAGCCCCGCGGCACCAAGGGCAATGTATATAAACATGGCCCAAAACGCCCGCCTGCCGCCCAAAACCATGGAGGTTACAAAAACAGCAAGCAGGCTGAATGTAAACGGTATATTCCCCGTAGGTATGGATATTTGTGCAAAAACAACCGTAACTGCCGCAAATAATGCGGAAACAAGCATATCCCTTATTTTTAATTTCATCGCACGTTAAACTCCCAACTGTTAATATTTTTGTATATGTTTGAAAATGACATTTTTCCAGGCGGAGAAATGTTTGAGGTGTGTATCAATACATCGTCCAGAAAGAAAAGACCCAAAACAGGTAAATCCTTTAAAAACAGATACTGAAACTCAAGATACGCCTTTTTAATTTCGTCATCCGAGATAGGGGTGTAGAGTGCATCTATTACCAGGTCCATGTCGGGTGAGGAGTAGCCCGTATAATTTTTTTCGCCCCCGCTTGAGAAGGCAAACTGGTAGTCAAGATTTGAGGAAAAGTCAAATCCGCCCATGAAGATATCATAGCTGCCCTCCAATATCATTTTTTCATAATCCTCAAAAGGAACGCTTTTAACATTTGCCAAAACCCCGATACCTTTTAGGTTTTGTGCTATCATTTCGGCACATTTTATGCGGGAGGCATTATCCTCATTTACCAAAATTGAAAACCGCAAACTTGTGGTCACCTCTTCCGAGGTTCTCTCCATAACACCGTCGCCATTTTTATCCTCCCATCCGTTATCTGCCAAAAGCTTGGCAGAGTGTTCGGGTTCAAGTACAGGTTTACCAGTTTCACTGCTGTAAAACCATGTAAATGAAGGGATGGGGGCAACCGTGGTGCTGCCGCTGCCAAAATAAGCATCGTTTAAAAGTGACGTTCGGTCCAAGGCATATGAGATGGCCTGTCTTACCTCTGCGGCGGAAAGTGCGGCGTTTTTCAGGTTCAGCCCCAAAAACTCATATTTCAGCGTGGGGAAACCTTTCGAACCAATGTTTTCCGTAAGCCCGAATTCACCTAAATTTTTCGGCTCTGCTATTACTGCCGAAAGCTTGCCGATTTTCAGTGCCGATGCCTCGGAGGTCGAGGTACTTATAAGATTTACGTCTAAATATGCAAACTCCGGCAAAGTGTCAAGTGTCCAAGCATCGTTTCGTACAAGCCGAAGAAGTTTTTTTGGCTGATATTCGTAAAACTTGTATTGCCCGGTACCCACCGGATTTTCGTCAAGATTTGAAATATGGGCAGGAATTATCGGAAAATCCAGCAAATTCAATATATTCACATACGGTTTTGAAAGCTTTATATTAAAATGCAGCGTGTCCAAAACCGTGATGTATTCCACAACATTAAGACGCTCTGTGTATATACACGGAAATTCTGGGTTTTTTATTTTTGAGAAGGTGTAGTACACATCATTTGATGTAAAGGGGGTGCCGTCATGCCATGTGATACCTTCTTTTAATTTAAATTTTATTGTCTTTCTATCATCTGAAAAAGTACAGCTTTCCGCAAGATACGGTGCGGGGCGCAGTGTGTGGTCAACATTTACCAGGCTGTCGTAAATCAAACCGTATATCATGGTATTTGATTTTTGTCCCGTGTACAGCGGATGCATTGTGTCGGGAGGGCGCATTGAAAGAGTTATATTATCCGCAGTGTGCCCGGGTGTAGTGCTTTCGCCGCCGCCATCGTTTTCAGTGCCGGGGGAGGGCGTGCATCCCGCTAAAAACACTGCTAATATTAAAGCCGTTAAACGTCGCATTTATATCTCCATTTCCGCCGAAGGGTTCGGCTGTTTCTTTGGTTTTAACTGTATTATTGCGGCAATATTGCCGTTTTGTCCTCTGTGGTAACGGTGTGAAAAATACTTGTCGGGGTTACAAAAAGTGCATTCCCCGCTTACAAATATATTTTTTGCCAAAACACCCCTTTTAATCAGGGAAGCGCTCACCGCAGCTTGTAAATCAATATAATATTTTGAGTTTTCGGTTCGGTCTATAAACCCGTTGTCATCAGGAAAAACGTTCATAAACTGTTTTGCTACATCAATATCAACCTCAAAATGGCATACTCCTATAGAAGGACCGATTGCCGCCAAAATATCAGCGCCCAGGCTTCCGTATTCACGGTACATGGCATCGGCGGCCGCAGCACATGCCTCAAGCAGTGTGCCCTTCCAGCCCGAGTGGCAAACGGCGGCGGCATTTTTTACGGGGTCAAGCAAAATAATCGGCACACAATCCGCACAGTATGCCACAAGCGCAACCCCCGGCACATTTGTGACAAGGGTGTCCGCCTCCGACAAAGTATTTTCCCTAAATGCACCCATCCCCGTATGTTCTTCCAAAACCCTCTTGGAAATTTTTC
>CAZNYY010000133.1:0-6372 GCA_964577335.1 uncultured Oscillospiraceae bacterium
TCTTTCCTTTTTTCAGTGCTTGTTTTGTATAGGTAAACGCCGGTTCAAGCCCGCCGATAACTTCCGCTACAATTGTGACGCTCTCATCGTTTAATATATCGTCATAGTCAGACGTAAAAAGCGCCGCATCCTTATGCTCCGAAAAGTTGCGTATATCAAGAATGTGCTTTATATTAATATCCTTCCCTATACGCCCTTTTATGCTTTCCCTGTTTCTTTTAAAAAGCTCATAAACCCCGGAACCTACGGTACCAAAGCCTAAAATAGCAATATCCACAAAAAAGTCCTCCTTTTATTGTTTTGCCAACAACTCTATATTTTTTATTTTATCATTGCCCGCTCTAAGCCGCTCCAAAAGCTCATTTGTATCACATACAGCCTCATCCGTTTGAAGGGAAATAGTCAAATTTGCCAATCCGTTTATAGGTATATTTTGATTTATGGTTAAAATATTGCAGCCCGCATTCGCCAGCACGCTCAATATGTCGGACAACACGCCCGGTATATCCTCAAGTTCAAAAAACAAGGTGACAATACCCTGCATATCGCTGAAAGGAAAAACATGATCCTTATATTTATAAAACGCGCTTCGGCTGAGTCCCACCAGCTTTGCCGCCTCGGACACATTTTTAGCCTCACCCAAGTTCATAATCTTTTTTACTTCCAGCACTTTTGTGAAAACATCGGGCAAAATAGTAGCATTTACAATTATCAAATCTTTTTTCACTCCGTGTCCTCCTTACGCACACAATTGTTCGCTTCTCAGAAATATAACACAGAAAAGTTGATTTGTCAATAATTTTTCGTTAAAAAAATTAGAAAATAAAAAGGGCCAATCCATGACGGACGGTAAAATCCGTATAGATTGCCCTATTTTTTTGGGGCTTAACCCTTCTCGTTTGTGTGATTAAGTGTTTTGTACAACTCCCGCCATACATCCGTATGCGCCTCACAATCAAGGTAATGCGCAAAAACCTCAAGGTCGCTCTCACTCCCGGAATAGGCGTTTCTCACCCCGTTTGTGTAGGGTTCTCTGTGCGCCTCACAAAACTCCCTCCACTTTTCAAGCCATATGCCGTTATGTAAATTTTCACTTCTTTTGCTTATCGCTTCCAACATTTCGTCCTTTTCAATGCCCTTTGCAAGCCTTATCCCCTTTCCTTCCACAACAGTGGGGATAAGTGAAAATTCAAGATTGTCACCCTCTATATCAAGCCTTACAGCCAAGCCCTCAAGCCATGAGGGTGTTGCACCTTCCGCTCTCGGCAGGAAATGAAAATTACCTTGACCGTATAGAATATGCCCGCCCTCATAATTTTCATAGCATCCCAAACAATGACTGTGCTGACAAAGTACAACATCCGCACCATCCCTAACCATTGCCTGGCACAGCTTTCTAAGCCTTGGTGACGGGTATTCGCAGTACTCCTTGCCGCCATGATACATTACAACCACAAAATCAGCATTTTCCTTTGCCTTTCTTATATCCTCATGGGTATCATAAGGGTCATATGCTCTTGCGCCCATTCTGTCTGAAATGGCATAGGTATATTCATGCTCGCAAACCGCAACTATAGCAACTTTTTTTCCATCATGCTCAATAATCAAATTTTTCCTTGCGTCAACCTCATCCTTGCCAATGCCGGTATAATTTAACCCGTTCTCCCCGAGTGCCCTCACAGTGTCCCGAAGTCCTTCTATCCCGTAGTCAAAAACATGATTATTGCTAAGACCGCAATCGGTAACCCCTACTTCTTTTAAAACCCTTGCCGTGTTTAGCGGTCCCTTTAAATTAGGACCTTTTTTAAGAATACCGTTTTCCGATTCGGTTAAAGCACATTCAAGATTTACAATGGTTCTGTCCGACACCTCAAAAATTTCAACAACATCGTTAAACAAAACATTTGCGTCCCCCCGTATCCATTCCTCATAGTTGGGCGGCACAGGGCAAACATCACCGCATAAAGTTAATTTCATATCAAAAACCTCCATTAAATTATTATAAATTATAAATCAAACAGTAAATCTCATAACAGTATGCGTTTCCCCCGCACCTGTTTTAAGCCTTATCCCCATGGTGTTTTCGCATATATGCGCATAAATAACATCGCCTAAATACGCCGCCCGGCGGTAAAATGCCTGTAAACTCTTAATTTTTATGCCTTCGGGCAGAAATTCGGAGGCTATCTCAACAAACTTAACATTGTTTACATGATTGTTTGTGTCAATATCTCTTCTCTGTACAGTGTATTCCCCCGCAAGGGCAACCTCCCCCGTGTCAGGCTCCCGTCTTATATATTCTTCAACCTTGTTTTCTTCTATTCCGTACAATCTGATTATTTCGTCGTTTACCCTCACCGGCTTTTCCTGCTTTGTATCCACAAGCGCCCAAAGACTTGCCGCCGTTGCAACAGTTTCTCCGCACTCGTCCTTCGCCATAAAGCTTCTTTTGCCAAACATCTTCTCAAACCCGGTTGTCCATGTGTATATTTTCAGTTTTTCACCAAAATGCGGAAACCTTCTGACACTGGCATTAATAGTTCTCATAATCCATGCTAATCCTTCTTTTGAAAGCCTTGTCATCCCGTAACCCAATTTTTCGGTATGCTCGGTTGATACATCCTGAAAATAATTTAAAATTGTACAAATACCTATGCGTCCATCTTTTTCAAGCTCACTGTATTGAATATTTCTTTCTGTTTTAAACATATGTCCTCCTTAAAACTCCGTATTTAAAAATGCAAAATAAGCCCTGTATGCCATATACACATCAAGTTTACTTGAAAGCTCAAACGGGGAGTGCATGGACAAAAGCGGCACCCCACAGTCAATGGTATCAATATTAAGGTTTGCGACATATTGGGCTATTGTTCCCCCTCCGCCCAAATCAACCTTGCCAAGCTCGCTTGTCTGCCACAAAACATCGCTATCGTCAAAAGCCTTTACTATATCCCGCACAAACTCGGCGGAAGCGTCATTCGAGCCGCTTTTCCCCCTTGAGCCGGTGTATTTTACAATGGTAACACCATACCCTGCCCTCGCCATATTGTTTTTTTCAAGAACCGAAGGATAGTTGGGGTCAAAGGCTGCACATACGTCCGCAGACAGGCATTTTGATGCCGAAAGGCACCGCCTGAGGGTTAGATCACTGTAATCCTTCTTTAAAAGCGCACAAATCTCCGCCATTGTGTTTTCAAAAAAGCGTGATTTCATGCCCGTGTTGCCCATGCTGCCTATTTCCTCTTTGTCAACAAGGTAGCACACCGCAGTTCTTTTAGGCATCTCCACTTCAAATGCCGCTATCATCGAGGTGTACGCACAAACCCTGTCGTCCTGCCCCGGTCCGCCTATCATTCCCCTGTCAAAGCCTACATCCTTTACCTCAAAGGCAGGCACAAACTCAATTTCCGCACTCACAAAATCCGTCTCGGTAATACCGTAATTTTCGTTTAAATATTTTAAAACCGCAAGCTTTACGGGTTCTTTAATATCCTCACCCTCCGCCGGTATGCTGGACACAAGGATATTAAGGCTTTCACCCTCAATGGCTTCTTTAAGCTTTTTTTCGGATTGTTCAACCGCCAAATGCGGCAGCAAGTCGCTTATTGTAAAAGTAAAATCATCATCCGCACCACCTGCCGAAACTTCAAAGGTGCTGCCGTCCGCCTTCGCAAAAACACCGTGCATTTCAAGCGGAATAGTAGTCCACTGATATTTTTTTATTCCTCCGTAGTAATGCGTTTTAAAAAGTGCCATTTCCCCGTCCTCGTACAGCGGGTTTTGCTTTAGGTCAAGCCTTGGCGAGTCGATATGCGCACCAACAAGGTTTATTCCATTTTCAATATCTTCGCTCCCTATTACGGCAAGCAAAATGCCCTTCCCCCTGTTTTCCCTGTAAACCTTATCGCCGGGGGAGAGGCTGTCTATTTCATCCAAAGGTTTAAATCCCCTGGCAACGGCATCTAAAACCGCATTTCTTGTATATTCCCGTTCGGTTTTTGACTTGTTTAAAAACGCTTTATATCCGGTACAAAAAGAAAAAATTTTGTCCTTATTCTCCGTATTCCACCCATTTTTTTTGTTCATAAAAAGATGCTCATGGTTTTTCACGTTAACACTCCTTATTAAATTAAAATTCAGGCGGGACCTAGGTCCCGCCTGTCAAACCTAAACTTCTTCAGGCTTTTCACTTTCGTCCTTAAAAAGTTCTTCCTCTGTTTTTGGTGCAACGTCCTCAAAAAGCTGCTCAAACTCCTCGCCGTCAATCTTTTCCTTTTCGAGCAATAATGCTGCTATTGTGTGAAGCTTTTCACGGTTTTCCTTCAAAAGGTTCTGACACCTTTTATAGCACCCGTCTATTATGCTGCGTATTTCCGCATCAATTTCCGAGGCGACGGTTTCGCTGTAATTTTTGCTTTGGGCAAACTCCTTGCCTATGAAAACTTCGTCATTGCACGAGCCAAATGTCATCGGACCCAGTTTGTCACTCATCCCATACTTTACAACCATTTTTCTTGCAATGTCGGTTGCACGTTCCAGGTCGTTTGATGCACCCGTGCTTATATCATCCATTTCAAGCTTTTCTGCAACACGCCCGCCCAAAAGCACGGTAATATCCTCCAGCATCTCCTGCTTGGAAATGTACATTTTATCTTCTTTAGGCAGTGAAAGGGTGTACCCTCCCGCACGCCCCCTTGGTATTATCGAAATTTGGTGTACAGGGTCCTTTGTTGGCATAAGCCTTGAAATAAGCGCATGACCCGCTTCGTGGAAAGCTGTGAGTTTCTTTGCCTTGTCGCTTACAACCCTGGTTTTCTTCTCGGGTCCCGCAACAACTTTAATCACCGCTTCTTCAAGGTCATCAAGTCCTATTGTTTTTTTGTTTTTCCTTGCCGCAAGCAAGGCGCCCTCGTTTAGCACATTTTCAAGGTCCGCCCCCGTAAAGCCCACCGTGGTTTTTGCAAGCACCGACAAATCCACGCCTTCTGCAAGCGGCTTGCCCCTTGCATGAACCTTCAAAATAGCCTCACGTCCCCGAACATCAGGAACGCCCACTACAATTTGCCTGTCAAACCTACCGGGTCTTAAAAGCGCAGGGTCAAGTATATCCGGTCTGTTCGTCGCCGCAACAATTATAATTCCTTCATTAATTCTAAAGCCGTCCATCTCAACCAAAAGCTGGTTGAGCGTCTGCTCCCTCTCGTCATGCCCGCCCCCAAGACCGGCTCCCCTGTGACGCCCGACGGCATCAATCTCGTCTATAAAAACTATACAGGGCGAATTCTTTTTCGCCTGCTCAAACAAATCCCTCACACGGGACGCACCAACACCCACGAACATTTCAACAAAATCACTTCCGCTGATGCTGAAAAACGGCACACCCGCCTCACCTGAAACCGCCTTTGCCAACAGGGTTTTACCCGTTCCCGGAGGACCTACAAGAAGTACGCCCTTGGGGATTCTCGCACCCAGTTCCAAAAACTGTTTCGGTTCTTTTAAGAAATCAACTATTTCCTTTAATTCTTCCTTTTCCTCGTCCGCACCCGCAACGTCATCAAAAGTGGTTTTCTTATTGTCATCCGCAACCATTTTGGCACGGCTTTTGCCAAAGGACATCACACGCCCTCCGCCACCGCCGCCTTGGGATTGTTGGATAAAGAAAAACCAAAAAACTATAAAAATTACCACTATCGCTATCGTTGGCAGTATTGAAAGCCAAAACGGCATTGCCTGAAGCGGAACCATTGTAATCTCAAGCGGATCCGTCTGCCTTTCCGACTGTGCCTTCAAATCATCCCCGACATGTTCGTACAAAACTCCCACTGACGGGACAGCCACAATAATATCCTTAAACTCTCTTCCTTCATCCGTTTTTTCTCTTGCTATTAACGTCGCTCTTACTTGCTGATCCTCAATAAATAACTCCTCAATTTTTCCGTCTTTCAAATACCGTGTAAACTCGGTAAAATTCACTTCAACCTCGTTATGTGTATCAAGCATGGCAAAAAGAATGGTTATAACCACAAACAGCAAAATATAAAAGCTGATACTTTTTACAAACTTGGGCAAACGGCAACCCTCCCCTCTTCATTTTCTGAGGTATTTTATCACACCGAACTTCATAATTCAACCCAATTCACAATAATTTAACAATATTTATACATCCTTTTCATAAATCTCCCTTTTTAAGACCCCTACAAAGGGAATGTTGCGAAATTTTTCATCATAGTCCAGTCCGTATCCTATCACAAACTCGTCCGGAATGTCAAAACCCACATAATCCGCAACTATATCAACCTTTCTGCGGGACGGCTTATTTAAAATAGTGCAAATTTTCAAACTTCTTGCCCCTCTGGACATCAGCATCCCTTT
>CAZNYY010000134.1:0-6341 GCA_964577335.1 uncultured Oscillospiraceae bacterium
GGTGCCGTGATTTCCGACACGGTTACAGGCGCCGTAATTTCCGATACAGTTACGGACGCTGTGATTTCTGATACCGTTACCGTTCCCGCAACTGTCAAGCTTGAGTTTCCTATCGTTACAGGTGCCGTGATTTCCGACACGGTTACAGGCGCCGTAATTTCCGATACAGTTACGGACGCTGTGATTTCTGATACCGTTACCGTTCCCGCAACTGTCAAGCTTGAGTTTCCTATCGTTACAGGTGCCGTGATTTCCGACACGGTTACAGGCGCCGTAATTTCCGATACAGTTACGGGTGCCGTGATTTCTGATACTGTTACCGTTCCCGCAACCGTTAAGCTTGCATTTGATATTTCAACTGTGCCGTCTGCCATAGAAACCAGTAAATTATCGGAAGAATCAAGTTTTAAAGATTTTACAATATTACCCGGCCCTTCGGCATATATGGTAGTTTTTAGCTCTTCTGCAACTGTATTGAATACAAGATTATTCATAAATATATCTCCTTTAATATGATTTTGTTTTCATGGTAAAAAAATATATGCAAAATACATTTTAGTCATCTACCATGTAATTATGGGTTTGCATTTGGCAAAGCACCTGCGCTTGCACAAATTCTCCCTGCACCTGTGGGGAAATGCAGACACGCATGAATTTTGCAAACATATATGGTGTAATTGCTTGCATCTCTCCCGCCTGAAGTATCACTTTTTGCTTATCATCTATAAAATTTAACCCATCAGGGCTGATTTGCAGTTTGAAATTCAAAATATTTCCACCCTTGTTTTTCACAAACCAGGTTATGGTTTGGGCCGTCTTTGTAAGAATTTTTGGCGAATAAATATACTCGTCCGTCCCTTCAATGTCAAATACATACTCTTGGAACACATTTTTAAACACACGGGGGTGTGCGGGGTCTATCGGCGTCCCAATAGTATCGTATTCTACAGTTGCATAAACAGGATACGCAATTGGGTTTGCGGAAATAAGTGAGAAATCCATAGTTTCTCTGCTTGCAGAAAGTGCCAACCCAAATCCCGGAATATTCCCTGCGTCACCTGCCGATAAAATCCGAGTAATGTCACAGGTCACATAATCACATTTGTCATCCGGATTTATTAAAATTGGCAGTTTCGGCTCCTGTTCAATGAGCGGCATTGTATTCCAAGTAACTTTTTTAGCATCAAAAGGCTGCATAATGGGACTGACCCATATGCAGTTTGTTCTGTACTTTGTGCGCATTACAAACAGATGCAATACAACTTTCACCAGTCGGGTATTTTTTGGTAATTGGAAAGGCGCAAATTGCACCAGCCCAATATTTTCATAAGAACAAGCCAGATTTGCCCGTACACCGCAGTTTGCAGTAATATATTCATTAAAGCCAACTTTAATCATGTCTGTATTATAATAATTACAAAAGTTATACTGCTCCGAAACGTAAAGAGTATCTTGGGCAAGTATAATTTGTTCTGGCATATATCACACCACCTTTTCATGGAATTTACGCACGTCCGTTGTAGTATGCTACTACATTTGTGGATGCGGAAGCCTGAACACGCAAACGAGCAAATTTCATCGCAGCATTAATTGTAAAAACATAATTTTGCCCAACAGCCACACTCTGTGATGAACCCACATCAATATAGAGGGTGGTATTATCTATGGGTGCATACTGCACCGCAACAGTGATTGAGCTTCCGGAAACATTGCGAACAAAAAAACTGTTTTGCCTGTAACGTGAGATATCAGTCGTAAGAAGATAACTTGTTCCCGAAGCAACGGTTTGTGTTGCTGTACTTTCTACAAAACCCATACTGCTGACAGCAACTGAATCTCTGCTTCCTGAAAGGTTTCGTATATCCAAATTGGCAGCGGTAACAGTTACGGAATCCACTGTATAGTTTAGGTTGCGAATATCCAAATCCGTTGCGGTGATAGTTATAATACTAAGCGGCGAAAATAAGAACAAGCCGTTTTCATCTACCGCAACAGGCATATACTCTTCTCCATGCACACCAAAGACCGTTGCACTTAGTTTTTTGGCCGTATTATTAAATATAAGATTATTTATTTAAAATCACCACTTTCCTAAAGCGTTGGTAATATCTAATACATAAAATCATCATGTTTGTCCAAAGTAGTAAACTGTAATATTTGCCAAAGCCAAAAGTGCAGAAACACGTATTCTGGCATAGCGCAGCAGCTGTGTTGGTTGAAACACGGCAATATCCCCTCCTATCAAGCTGTAGCTTGACCCATCATTAATATAGTAGGCATCGTTATTGATAGGAGCAATTTGAAGGCTTACATTTACACTGACGCTAATGCCACTTGTATTTCTTACTAAAAACGTGTTACGGCTGTATTGGCTTATATCCCGTGTAACAAGATTTATCGTACTCAAAATAGCGATTGTAGCCGATTGGTTTGCTTCAACAAATGATTGTTGTGCCAAATTGGCGGCATCCCTATTCCCTGAAAGGCTTCGGATATCAGTGCTTGGTATTGTAATTGTTGCGCTGTCATAACCCCAGTTTAGGGGGCGAATATCCAAATCATTTGCCTCGGTGTCAATATTTAGTTCATTAGATAGAATCATCCTTCCGGCATCATCGGTGGCAATACTTGTTAACACGTTATCCGAAACGGATTTTCCGTACCCTGTCATGAAAAGCTGTTTAGGATTTTTATTTGAAATAAGATTATTCATCCTATGACCACCCTTTCATTATTTTCAAATTCTATATTGAATGCTCCGCAAGCACAAAAGCCTTATGCTATCATAATATGGCGAAAGTCGTTTTTTGACACTTTATTATAATATATATAAACCCCCTGTAACATAAAAAACCCCCGCCCTCAAGTTTGAGGGCGGGGGCGGCTTATATGTGCCACGCACATTTTGTTTAAATTATTCGGCTATCTGTATGAAAAGTCTTTTAGCAATAACCACCGCTTCCGCACGAGTGGCGTTTTTGAGGGGGGCAAGCTGGTCGCCGCCTATACCCTGTAAAATTCTCAGTGTAAGACCCTTCTCCATGTACTCTCTTGCATAGGGCGATACCTGGTCCCTATCTGCAAACCTGTCAAGTCCGTAGGTTTTAATGTCACTAAAGGGCACCGAAGCCTCGTAAGCCTTCACGGATATGGCTGTCATTTCCTCTCGGGTGATGTTTTGCATGGGCAGGATTTGCCCTCCCGCATACATCTCCTCAGGCACTATGCCCTCTGATACCGCAGCGCTTATAATCCCTGCGTACCAGTCATTTGCCGAAACATCGCCAAACTCACCTTTATACTCGGACGGCTGGAGGTTTAAAATCCTCGCTACAATAGCTATATACTCCGCCCTTGTAATGGACGCATCCGGTCTAAACTCCGTTTCCGAAACGCCGTTTACAATTTCCATGGCAGCAAACAGCGATATATCGCTTTGTGCCCAATGTCCCTCTGTATCCGCAAAATTACCTGCCTTTATGGGGATGCTCACCTCTGTTATACTGTTCCACAGGTTTGAGCTGTTTCCTCTGCCGTTGAAACGGAGATACCTTGCGTCTGCATCCTCCGAAAACGGGAAGAGTTCAAGGTCATCCGTGTTTCCGCTTGCCTCACCGTCGAACACCTTGGTATAATTCACCCCGTCAGCCGAAACCTCAAGGTTAAACATGGTTAAACGGCTTGAACCGCTCATGAATGAGAGGTAAGCACTATCCAGTGGATATACATCACCCAAATCCCATTCTATCCACTGCTCCCCTTCGGCAGACCATCTGGTGGCAAGGTCGCCGTCAAACGAACTCTCAGGCGGGTTTTCAGGCTGAGGTATCTCGGAAGCACGCACACCTTTAATTTCGTGTGTTTTAATGTTTGCGCTAAACGCTGTGGGTTTTCTTTCATCAAACGAAACCATGTACAGCGTTTCAAAGCCCGTTTTATCTTCCTTAACAACAACAAATGCTTTGTCACCCAATTTTTCCGGCTGGGTTATGCTGACGGTTGTGCCCGGTCTTGTAACTGCTGTCACCTCTCCCAAAACGCCTGTGTCTACACTGTACAGGGTGTTATAGGGCGAGAAGTTGTCAACGGGGATACCGTCTACCAGAATATTGTCAACCGTTGCGGACTGCTCACTCAAAGAATCCCAATCAGCAAGCGGAATCACGTTCGGCAAACTTATATCCGGTTGGTTATCGCCGATGGGTGTAAACATAACCGATATTGTCGGGTTGTTTGCGCCTGTCATGTGTACTGCAAGTTTTCTGATGCCTGTATTCGCATTATTCGGATAAGGCGGCAGAGGAGATGTTGGCAGTGGTGTAGCCGGCATTTCTATTAAATTTGCATTTGAGGGCGAAAGCAGGTCAACCCTCATTTTCTTTCCGCCGCTTTCCATAATTGCGCTCTTTTTGTCGGGCGCTATGTTAAGCGTTGCCTGTGTGTGGAAGAACGAGTAAATTTCGGATGCTTTCTTGGTTTTGATTTCATCCTGCACCAAAAGCGCACTTCGGTTATTTACAAGTGCAATACCTCGTTTTACATCAGTTGCTTCCTCTGCATAAGCCTCTGACATATCAATAAGTCCGTATGCGGCACTGTCCGCACTTTCAAATTTGTATATTTCCGACATGGCGTGAGTGTCTTGCCCCTCTGTAGCCTTCGGATTTATTAAAAGTGTGTTTTGCCCTTCAACATTTTTGCGGTAATAAAGCCATCTTCCGCCACCCTTTGTGAAATCCCACATTCCGGGCGCTTCATAATATTCTCCGCCAGGCTCCATCACCCATCTTATACCCATTGCATCCATTACGAACGAACCAATATCAAGGTCACCATGGCTTGCCTGGTTGTATCCGCCTTTAAAGGCAACAAACAACGCATTTCTGTCCTCCCAAGAACTTCTCATGCTGGCAAGGTTCTGCTCCCCTCGGAACAATTTGTCCTTCGGCATTTCCTTTGAAAAGTCCGCCTGTCTGGGGTCGGGACGATACATTGCAAGGTCTTTCCATGTGCCTCCGTTTGCGTTCATCTCAATTTGATATCCCCCAAGCTCGGGTTGGTCATAAAGCCGTGCAAGCCAGAAGAATACACCGCCCGTTACAGGGGCTGAACCGCCGTCGGCAAAGTTGAACACCTGTCTTGTCGGACCCATTAGTGCAATCGGGAAATAGCCCGTGTTTTCAAAGCCTTCGTATTCGGAAAGCCCAAAGTCAAAATCCATAGCGCTCATCATGGCTGCCTGATACTGGTAGTATGTATCCTGTGCATAACTCCAGTACCCCGGCCCCTCGGGGCAAGCACCGTCGGGCGTGAACGCTTCCATACCCGCAGGCAGGCTTTCCGCCGTGAGATTTATAAATTCGTTTGCAAGTGCTTCATAGCCGGGTTCGTCCGCAATGGCAAGCATTGCAACGCCAATCCCTGAGTTTATAACCTGGTTCCAGTTATTTGTTTGTCTTGCAAACCCTGTTTTGTTTCGCAGATGCGCCATTGACGGTGTAAGAGCGTGCCGCATTATGGCATTTCTCATAACCAGTCTTTGCTCGGGCGTCCAATCGTGGTACATCCAGTCATAAACAAGTCCCAGCGGGCGTGCATAGTCACCTACATCAAGAAAATGCGCAGGGTTCCAGTCCGGGAAGGCTGCCACATTGGCAATTTCCGTCCACAGTCTGTCTTTATAATCCTCGTTCCCTGTAAGTTTGTATGCCATTGCAAGAGGTCCCATCATGTTGGCGGCGGTACGGGGCAGTCTTTTCCCGTCCGGCGTTCCATGTTCAAGTATCGGGGCGTTCAGTGCCGCATTTGCCGTCACAATGGTATTGTTAAAGCTTTTCTTCATATGAGGGTCTGTCACAATTAATTCCTTCAGGTTTTCAAAGTCCTGCTCATCAAGCAAAAGCCTTGGATGCCCCTGATTAGGATATTTTTCCTTAATTTTGCTCACTACGTCCACATGGCTTTCCCGCGGCAGTGCAGCATATATCAGTTCTGTCGTATCGTCTCAGGGTCAAGGGTTCCGCCGCCGAAGGTGGGCCAAAACTGAATTCCCGTTATCTGGTTCCATCCCAAAGGCTCACGACTTGTTGAAAAATCTGAAGTCTGTACTGAGAAAAATACCTTTTTCCACCCTGTCCATGTAAGATTAATAGTCGCCATATAGTAGTCCGCACCCGATGTTTCAGGGTTTTCCGACAAGGCTGCCATCCTCAGAACACTTCCCACTGCCTTTTCGTTGTACATGTCAAGAACAAGGGTCTTGTATTCCGTCCAGTCTTGCAAAACCGCTCCCATAGCCGGCCCACGACCCAAGTCCGCCCCCGCCCATTTAAGGGAAACAT
>CAZNYY010000135.1:0-6318 GCA_964577335.1 uncultured Oscillospiraceae bacterium
TAGTAAAGGCTTACGAGTTTCTTAAAAACAAAATAAGCGTTTTATAGGCAATTCGTCTTTTGCACCTTGTCCGCCCGCTGCGAGGTGTGAAATTTATTATTTTTGTGGGCAGAAAGGTTATGGAGTATAATTTGAATAAATTCAAACTATACTCCCCGGCGGAATTTACCGCGCCGCCGAAATTTTCGTCTGCGGACGAAACGGCGATGCGCATAAGTTCCATTTACGCCTTATCCGCCCACGGTAAGGTTAAGTAAATTTATTATTTTATTTTGTGGGCAGAAAGGCTATGGAACTTAAAATGAGCAAGAAAATAAAAGTTGGTATAATAGGCGTGGGTTCTATCTCTATGGAGCATATTGAATCATACCTTAAAAACCCCGATGTGGAGCTTTATGCGTTTTGCGATATTAATGAAGAACAGCTTAAAACGATGAGTGAGAAGTACGGCATAACACGCACCTTTACGGATATGCATGAAATGTTGAAACTTGAGGAGATTGACGCGGTAAGCGTTTGCACATGGAACTCGGCACACGCCCCTTGCACTATCGCCGCCCTAAACGCCAAAAAACACGTAATTTGCGAAAAGCCGATGGCAACCTCCGCTGAGGAGGCACGCACAATGAAAGAGGCCGCCGACCGTAACGGCAAAATTTTGATGATTGGCTTTGTAAGACGTTTCGGTAATGATTGCGGTATTTTGAAAGATTTTATTGCGAAAGATTATTTTGGCGAAATATATTATGCAAAAGCAAGTTATTTAAGAAGACTGGGTAACCCCGGCGGCTGGTTTGGGGACCGTTCCCGCTCGGGCGGCGGACCGCTTATTGATTTAGGGGTTCATGTTATTGATTTGGTGCGCTACCTCTGGGGCAATCCTAAACCCGTTTCAGTTTACGGTGCAACCTTCCAAAAGCTGTATGCAAGAAATAATATAAAGGGCAAAAAGATATATAGGTCGGCATCCGCTACGGAAAATGACATTTGTGATGTTGAGGATTTGGCAACTGCCATGATTAGATTTGATAACGGCGGTGTTTTGTCGGTTGAAACAAGTTTTAGCTTGAATATTAAAAAACCCCGCGGCGATATTGAACTTTTCGGCACAAAGGGCGGCGCAAAACTAAGCCCCGAACTTGAGATTTACACCGAGGTTCACGATTATCTTGCAGATGTTACCCTTGACGCCGATACTGCACTTGGCTTTGACGGGCTGTTTGCAAACGAGATAAACCATTTTGTATCCTGCGTAAAAGACGGCACACCTTGTATCTCCCCGCCCGAGGATGGGATAGAAATTATGAGAATTTTAGATGCCATATACTCTTCGGCACGAATGGGTCACGAAGTAATTCTTTAAAAATTGGCCCATTATTTTCCTTACACCCAAACGGGGCTGTGCAAAATATGCACAGCCCCGTTTTTTAAATGCCCGCAGGCACACCCTCCAAAAAGTCAAGCGCCTCATCCTCGGGGATTGGCCTGCTGAAAAGGTATCCCTGGACATAGTCACACCCCTTTTTGGTCAAAAACCTTCTCTGTTCCTCTGTTTCAACACCTTCGGCAACAACAAAGTGCCCCAGTTTGTGGGACATGGAAATAATATCCCCCACTAAAATATTATTTTCGTTTCCGGTCAAAATTTTATTAACAAAATATTTATCAATTTTTAGGCAGTTTATATTAAGCTCTGTTTGTCTTGCCAATGAAGAATACCCCATCCCAAAATCGTCAACCGCTACTCTCATCCCGCTTTCCCTCAGATGCAAAAGCTTATTGTTGATTGCGGAGTAGTTGTTTGAAAAAACAGATTCGGTAATTTCAATATCAATATTTGAAGAGTTTATTTCACATTCTTTAATAATTTCCATGAGATTTCGGTTAAAATCCCCCCTTAAAAGCTGTATCCCTGAAATATTTATCGAAACACGAATATCCCGAAAACCCTCCTCCTGCATTCTTTTTATAAAACAGGACGCCATTCTAAAAATCTTGTTACCAAGGGGAACTATTAAAAGGGTTCTTTCGGCAATGGGTATAAATTCTGAAGGCGGCACTATCCCAAGCTTATCACATCTCAACCTCGCCAAAGCTTCAAACCCGTAAATCCTGTTGGTTTTCAAATCAATAATAGGCTGATATTCAAGGTATAAACTGTCTCCGCCGTATACCGCACGGTTAAGCTCCTCTATAATTGCTTCTTCCCGCCTTAGGCGGCTGTCCATATCTTTGTCAAAGAAACAGCAGCTGAAAATTTCATTTTCACTTGATTGCCTCGCAGCAAGGGATGCATTTTTCAAAAGTATGGTTGCCTCCCCGAAAAAGCCCTCTGCCTCCGCAACGCCTATGCCGCCCTTTATGCTGTATGAAGTAGCCAGTTCTCTCAGCACACGAGGGATTGCATCACATAAATCCTCTAAATCATTTTTGGTTTTATATCCTTTTACATAAATCAAAAATATGTCTGAATACAGATGGAACAGTCGGCGGTTATCGCTTTCAAGCAACATCAGGCTGTCTCCCATGTCCTGTATAAGCTTTTCCCCGTAATGATAGCCCGACAGCATACTTACCCTTTTGAAGTTTTTAAGGTTTATAAGTATTATTGCCTTTTTCCCATCCAGCGGCTGCGCAAGCTCGTGATTTAAATACTCGTCAAAATACCTCTTGTTGGGCAGTCCTGTTGAATTGTTGTGGTAAGCATAATATGCCAAATTTTTGTTTCTTACATATGCGGAAAAGGTTGCGGCAAAAACCAGGAAGAAAATAACAATGAGGGCTGTGTTTCCGATAAAAGTTAAAGTCTTTATAAGTGCATCTGTTTCTTCCGTGTTATGCTCTATAACAAGACTGCCAATCCTTGAGCCGTCCACAAAAACCGGCATCGCTAAGGTGTGGACATTTTTTTCTAAATTGGAAGAATCAAACCTATGCTCGTTCCCGCTTTGTATTATTTCAAGCATTGCATCCGAAAAATGTAAATCCCATTCACAAAATGAGTTTGCGGTCACATTCATATATGTATCAAAAAAGTACGCCGCCTCAACAGATTTATTTTCTGCAATTTCATCCAACAATCTCTGTATTTCAAAATTAGCCAAAAACTCATATATTTTTTCGGCAAGAATTCCTATTTGCACAAACTGCCCGTCATCCGCCGTATAATACCCGAATTTATAGTATACCCCCGTTTCAAGGTCCGCCCTTATATCCTCAACCAACCTTTTCTCTCCGCTTTCCATATAGGCATAAACGGGATGCTTTTCATGCGGACGCCAGCCTATAAACTCACCTGTGGTAGAATAAATCACCTCACCGTTTTTGTCGTAAATATAAATAACGTCTGCGGCGATGGTTTTTGCCAGTTCATTTAGCTCCTCATTACTTATTTCATCCTTAAAACGCGAAACCATCTGGCTTGCAGTTTCAATCTTTTCATTCATCAGATTATTGATAATCTCCGTTGCGGCAATAGCAGTTTTAAGTCTTGAAGTATAGCTGACAGTAATTTGGCGAACATCACTTTCCATATGTTCGTAATAATATCCTCTAATACTGCTGATTATTATAAAAACCGCCGCAAACATCACGGACACCGAGATAAGAAAAACAAGAAAATATCCTAAGTAACTGACTTTATCGGGACTGCTTCTTTTCAAAATATCCCTCCTTTGTACGGTCTTTCACAAAACATGTTCCCTGTTTTTTACGGATACATATTAATTTATATATTAATAACAAAAATGTCAAGTAAAATTTATTTTTTTATGTATTTTTACCTTCGATTACCAATGTAAAAGGACCTTCATTGACAATTGAAACTGTCATGGCGGCACCGAAAACACCGCTTTGTACCTTTTTAAATTTGGGCTTGCACACATTTATAAAATATTCATAAATTTCCTCGGCAATATCGGGCGGTGCGGCATTGACAAAGCTTGGTCTGTTTCCCTTTCTGCAGTCGGCACACAGCGTAAACTGTGAAACCACCAGAAGCTCCCCCCCTATATCTTCGGAAGATAAATTTGTTTTTTGGTTTTCGTCCGTAAAAATCCTAAGTTTTGCGATTTTTCCCGCAAGCTTTTGTGCCTGCTCCTTCGTGTCCCCCGCTTCAACCCCCAAAAACACCAACAGTCCCTGCCCAATTTCGCCCGCCACATTCTTTTCCACTAAAACCGAGGCGCTGCTGACCCTTTGAATAACTGCTTTCATAATTAATCTCCATCCTCCGCAAGAAAACGCCAAAGCCTGTTTTGGTCCCTCTCGGCTGCGTAATCAATGCCCACTCTTTTGTCTGTTTTGTATTTTGGCTTGTACCCGTCATCCTCAATCCAAATTTCATTTGATGTTATGAGGCTTTTCCCGTTAACCCCACCGTCAATACCCATACCCCGGGTAAGCCTGCCCGGTCCCGAAAACCCCTCAACCCCACGTATCAGCACTGCCTGCGGAAACCCTTCATCCCCCGTAACAACATTAAAAAGCCAATGTATGCCGTAGCACAAATAAACATACGCAAGCCCCCCCGCCTCGTACAAAATTTTAGTGCGGTTTGTTTTTCCCTTGTGCGCATGGCAAGCGGTGTCATCCTCCCCGTAATAACATTCGGTTTCCGTTATCCTAAGCTTTAAAACATCCCCGCCCGTGTTACGGCACAAAAGCTTTCCCAAAAGTTCGGGTGCAAGTTCTAAGGCGGTTTTTTTATAAAAATCGTCCGATAATCTCATTTATTATCCTTTCATTCACAGTCATTTTCATATATTGTAGCATTTTATCTCCGATTATTCAATAAAAATCATATTTACTTGGAACATTTTTAAATTCCCACCGTCTTATATATAAGCTTATACCTCATTTCCCCAAATATAGCCGAAAATTTGTTCGGCCAACAAAAAAAACGCTGTCGGCGTTTTTTTTGTTTTTGTTATACAATTTTAAATAAAACCGAGCCGCTCTTGTCAAATTCACCGCAAAGCCTTATCCTGTAAATTGCCCTGCCCCACTCTTTTTTTAGTTTTTTGTCCTCCAGCACAATTTCATCAAATTCCGCATCAAGCGCACCCTCCCATGAAAGCACACTGCCTGCAACTTCTATAAACCCTCCGTCCAAAAGCACAGGCTTATGAAGGGTCATAAAGTTAAACACTATTTCCCCGGCTTCATTTGTTTCAAATTCATCTTTTATTGAAAGTTCTTCGCCGTCCTTGTCAAAACAAAATGTGCGCTGCCATTTTTGGGCGCCCTCGGGATACGCACCCGAAATATCCAAGGAAAATTCCAAAACCCTTCCTTTTTTTGAAAAACCGACATTGCTTGCGGCATACTCCTGCCCGTTTTTTTGATTTACTCCGCAAATTTTCGGAAGATTGTGGTATTCGCTCTGCATTGTCCAAATATCATACCTTTCACTGCTGAAGGTTCTTCTTGTATATGTTTCAACCCCTGCATCAATAAAAATAGGCACTCCGCCTTTGTACAGCACAAATGACCCCACGTCATTATGATTGTGGCTTTCGTCATTATGCCCGCCCTTGGCGGCAAACGCCGTTTCGGAATTTACCCCCCTTACAATGGCAACCTGCAAATTCTTATAAAACACGTCCTCATCGGCGGGGGCAAAATCACTGTAACCAAGCAGTTCATTATACACCCGAAGCCCCGCAAAAATTTGATTGGCAGAAAAAATTTTCGAATAAATCGGTGACGGAATACCCGAAATCTGAGAAAGCCTTGCTCCCTCCGACATCATAACCCTGTCCCCTACCAGCTTGCCGTAATAAAAAACATTGAGCGGCGAAGGAGTAAACCTTGCAGACGCATCGGCAAAATTCATATAATATTCATTTGTCAGGCGTGCATCTACAATATATCTTCCCATTTTTTTAACAAGGGGATGCGGCAGTAAATTTACTTTGCCCCCCGAAAGTTTATGAAACATATCAAGGCAAACAACCATATCAAGGGGGGCGTGCTGCCAGTAGGACGGTCCCTCGTCACATCCGCCGTCCTCATGATACACATCCACGAAATTATCGGTTACCCGCATCGCCTTGTTAAATGCCTTCTTTCTTGCCTCATCATCACTGCACGCAAGTCCGAAAACCGCAAGCACATTTGATGCGCACCATACCGCCCAGTTGTTCACCTTTTTTTCGCCAAATCCCATCCACCAAAAATCGTCCCTTGCCAAAAACGGTTTCATTATGCGCCGCCCAAGTTCTTCCCTAAGCCGTCTGGTCACCATCGGTTCTACCTCATCACGCTTGTCTCCCATCACATGGAAGATATGTGCTAAAAGGCTTGCCGTTTCCGCCG
>CAZNYY010000136.1:0-5943 GCA_964577335.1 uncultured Oscillospiraceae bacterium
ATGAAATGTTGGAAATTCTGGTAAAAGAGAATGATTTGATGATGAGCAAGATTAGCAGCATAGGAAAGGGAAGCCTGCTAAAATATTCTACTGACGGATACGGAAGAATGGACAATGTTAAAGTCCTCGCCAATGTGGAGGAATTAGGGCGGTATGACAGGACAAACCCCAACTCCCCGCAGGAGGAGGTTTACGGAATTATATATGATTTAAAAAGGGACAGATTGTCCGCCGCCAAAAATGAAATAGTAGATGAAATAGCCATTATGTATGAGGAGGACACCTCCAGCCAAATTACCTATTACGATATTTCAAAAGAAGAAGACGGGGCGGAAATTTATTTGTTTGAAAAACAGACTGGAAATATAAAGCCTGCCACAGTGGACGATATTTTAACATATACACAGGTGGGTTTGGGTTACACCGAGGTTTTCATGTTTGTTGAAAGTAATGACCCGAAGGTTATGGTAATTATTACGCAGAACTGATAATGAAGGGACTACTGTCTTTACAAAATTCATGCCCGCAGGGTGAAACGGAGATTTTTATGATAAACATTATTCCAAAGCCACAAGAAACAAATTTTTTGGAGGGCGGCTGTAAAATTGATGAAAAGCCGACCATTTGCCGCTTGGATTTTGAAAAGTTTAAAGCGGTTTGGGAGGGTTTGAACTGCCCCTTTGAAGTTACGCAGGAAGGGCAGGGGAAAGTAACATTTCTGAAAAACGAACAAATGGGAAATGAAGAGTATAAAATACGGATTTCAGAAGTCAAAATTCAGATTACTTACAGTTGTGACCAAAGCGTGTTCAGAGCGGTTTCAACACTTTCTCAAATTTTGGCACAGAGAAAGAATGGCATGGTGCCGTGCCTTGAGTTGCACGATTTTCCGGATATTCCGACACGGGGGCTTATGCTGTTTGTCTCAGACAATCAACTTCCCAAAATGGAAGTTTTGTACCAGCTTGTCGATATGATGGCGCCGCTGAAATATAATATGCTTCAGCTTTATTTTGACACCTTTGTTTTTGAGTATGACAGTTTCCGCCGGCATTTGGAGGGTAAGGCATACATGACTGCTAAAGAAATAAAAGATTTGGATGCATACTGCAGCAAACATTTTATCGAGCTTAGCGCAAATCAGAATGCACTTGGGCATATGGCGGCATGGGTTACGAGGGATGAATTTAGGCATTTGGCTATACAAAGTGATGACGGCACACCCTTTGGCACGATAAACCCGCTTTTGGAGGAAACCTTTGAGTTTGCCACGCAGATATTTGACGATTTGCTTCCGTATTTTTCATCTCCGCTGGTGCATATCGGCATGGACGAGCCTTACGGACTGGGTGCGGGAAGCACCAGGGAATACTGCGAAACCTTCGGTGCGGACACTCTTTTTGTTGATTATTTGACGAAAATAAGTGATTATGTTAAGGAAAAACATAAGAAGCGTTCGATGTTTTGGGGCGATTTTGCCGCAAAATATCCAAAGTGCATAAACAGCATACCAAAGGACATTATTTATGTTGACTGGGGTTATGAACCCGGGCATAAGTTTGACCGAAACTCACAAGCGTGCAAGGATGCGGAGCTTGATTTTTATGTTGCGCCGGGCACCTCTACATGGAACACTTTTGCAGGGCGCACAGATATTATGATACAAAACATCCAATTTTCCGCCGAGTCGGGGCGTACTTTCGGTGCAAAGGGTTTTTTGCTTACCGATTGGGGGAGCGCCGGGTATTGCCATGCACCCATTTTGCGTTGGATGTCATATATTTTCGGTGCTGCATTTTCCTGGAATTCGGGCTATTCAGAATCGTTTTCGGAGAGTGAAAATGAAAGGGATTGCTTCTACCGCAACGAAATTATTCATGGGGTTTTGGCCTATTTTGATGATGTAGTGCTAAAATCTTCGGGGGAACGCTCCTGTGCGGATGTGATATTCCGAATGGGAAATTACTGGCATCTTGAGCAGCCTGATTGTGCCGCCACATGGAACGGCACAACACTTGCGAAAAACTTTTTCCACAGGGCAAGAAAAGGGTTTGCCCCGACGGAGAAGTTAAGCGAGCAAAGCCTTTTAAAAATTAAGGAATACATGGATGCCCTTAGGGATGAACTCGATGAATGCCGCATCGGACACAAGGACGGTAAAATGATGATGGAGGAAATAAAGTATGCCTGTGAAAGTGCATCATCTGCGGCGGCCATTATGGCAATTAGCGGTGCAAAGGCGGAAAACAGGTCAATAGGTCTTGATACTCCTGATATCGGAGAGATGATAAAACAACACAGTATAAGGTGGAATGCCCGCTACAGAAAAGAGGGAGAGGAAGTTTGGGTAAATCTGTTAAAGGTCTGGGAGGGAGACTTGAAATAGATATAAACGGATGAAAAAACACTGCGAAGGGGCAAATCCCCTTCGCAGTGTTTTAAAAGCAATTATTCCGACATCAGCCTTTTCTCGCCCGTAATCTCCTGTATGGGCTTTATATTTTGGGTAACTTCAAGAACACCCATGTATTCGCCTTTTTCACTTCGCACGGCAAAGTAGCGTATCAAAACAAATCTTTCGCCCATATTAATCCAAAAATCCTCACTGTCTTTTTTGCCGCTTTTAAAATCATCTACAATTTTTTCAACCGTGTGAACACTTGCGGGCGGATGGCAGTTTGAAACCTTGCGCCCTATAACCGCCTTTGTGCGGGGGAAAATACGCTCCGTCCCCTGCGAAAAGAACTTTACGGTATCGTCTTTATCAACAAAAGTAATGTCAAAAGGCAGGGTGTTTAGCATATACACAAGCTCGTCTGTTTTTAAAACGCCGCTTGGCAGTGTTATAACACCGGGGAGTGCCGCCTCCTCCCGAACCTCGTCGGCTTCCTCGGGTGCGGGGCTCCACACAGGCACGTCATCAATTAAAAAACCTATTTCATCGCTCTCTCCCGCAATTTTAACCCATTCATCCTGCGTCAGCGTGTCAAGCAGCATGGGCAGCAAAATGTTTTCTTCCTTAAATATCATCTCCGTTACTTGCCCCGTGGCAATTTCGGTTTTTTCTTTAAGGTCCTGCACATCACTTGCTATGGCTGTCTTAATATGCGCCCTAATCTCATCATCAACGCCCCACATTACCTTCGGGGGACCTGTAATACCGTATCTCTCCATATAAGGGAAAAGCAGGTTTTCCTTCTTGGAATAATGAATATCAATCCCCGACAACTCCCGCAGTCCATCCCTTAGGGATTTTACGGCAGCCTCGTCAGGTATCAGCGAAAGATAGGGATTTATCTTTGTGTCAATAATATTTTCGATGTATCGGTTTTCAAGCTTTAAAACATTTGCCGGGTGTCCGGGAACTTCCGTTTGGTCAACCAAGTGATGTATTTCTTCAATGGAACCTTTAAAAATAGCGGCATGAACATCACAAAGCCGCTGCACCTCGGAAATGGGCAGACCCTCGTTTATCAAAGCCTGCTCCGCCTCGGAAATTTCTGTTGCGGAAACCCCCGTAAATGCTTCCTCAAACTTTTGTTTTACCTCATCTACATTTTTGCCCTCATGCAGCTCGGAAATAATTTGTTTTATAACCTCTTTTCGGTATGCACGGTTGTTTATTTGTTCACTCATTTAAGTTCCAATCCTTTCTGCCACAAAAATAATTTTTGCACCAGGCCGTGGCTGGCAAGGTGTCAGGGTACTACATTTTAACCTCGTATCCATTAGCCGCAAAAGTCTGCGTTACATCCTCAAGATTAATTTTTTTCATAGCCGCACCCTTGGGAATGGTCATAAACCTGCCGGCTGTTGCCAGCATCCCGGGTTTAAGTATGTCTGTAAAGCCTATTTCGGCAAGAATATTAGCTATATCCGCATCAGCGCTGCAAAGCTCATATACGGTTTTGTTAAAATCAACAATTTTTGCACTCATATTACAATCATCCCCTTTGAAATACATTATACTTATAAATATGTATAAGCGCAAGACTATTTTTTAAAAATATTTTATGGTATATTAATTGGGGGTCAGGCAGATACTTTTTGTATAAAAGGAGGAATAATATATGACAGAAAAGGAAAAGGCGCAAAAGGGATTGTTGTATGATGCAAACTATGACAGCGCCCTTACCAATGAAAGAAACATATGCAAGGATTTGTGCCATGAATACAATGGCCTAAAGCCGTCCGACACAGAGGGGCAAAGAGAAATTATATCAAAGCTGATTGGCAAAACAGGGGAGCGATTTTATATAACCGCACCTTTTTACTGCGACTATGGTTACAATATTGAAATGGGAGAAGGGTTTTACTCAAACCACAATTGCATTATTTTAGACGGGGCTAAGGTGATGTTTGGCAATGATGTTTTTATTGCGCCAAACTGTTGTTTTTCAACCGCCGGTCACCCTTTGGATGTAGAGCAAAGAAACGCCGGACTGGAGTTTGCCTATCCTATAACAATAGGCAATAATGTTTGGATTGGTGCGGGCGTAAACGTACTGCCGGGGGTAAGCATTGGGGACAACACGGTAATTGGTGCGGGGAGTGTAGTTACAAAAAACATACCGTCGGGTGTAATTGCGGTGGGCAACCCCTGCCGTGTTTTAAGGGAAGTTACCGAAGATGATGTAAATAAATACCGAAAGGGTCAATAAGCTGAAAATGCTTTGGCAAGCCTTGCGAGGGCCTCTTCCAAAACGCTTTTTGGACAGGCGAAGTTTATTCTTTGAAAACCCGTCCCTTCCACGCCGAATGAAGTGCCGGTGCTTAAAAAAACCCGGGCGTTATTTAAAAGAAGCATATCCAGTTCCCTTTGAGAAAGACCAAGACCCCTAAAATCAAGCCAGGCAAGATAAGTGCCTTCGGGCACAACCAATGTAACCTTCGGAAGGGCTTTTGCAAGTGCATCCTTCAAATAAGCAAGGTTTTCGTATAAATATTTGTTTAACTGATGCAGCCATTCGTCGCCGCTCTCATAGGCTGCACGGCACGCCGCAAACCCCATGGTATTTAACAGACCGTAGCCTGTACGCTCTATTTCATCTATAAACACCCGCCGTATTTCAGGGTTTTTTATAAATACATTTGAAACCTGAAGCCCCGCAAGGTTAAAGGTTTTGCTGGGGGCGGTGCATATGAGGGACCTATCGGAAAAACCTTCCGAAACCGTGGAAAAAACATGATGCCGATGCCCGCTGTAAACAAAATCACAATGTATTTCATCCGACACCACAATACAACCATGCTTTTTGCATATTTCCCCTATTTTTATAAGTTCATCTTTAGTCCACACCCTGCCGACAGGGTTATGAGGACTGCACAAAATAAACAGCCTGATACGGTTGTTGATTATTTTTTCTTCAAAATCCGCAAAATCAATATAGTATTTTCCGTTGTCATACACAAGCGGATTTGTTATAACACGGCGGCGATTTTTATTTATTACATCAAAAAACGGATGGTATACAGGCGGCTGTATTAAAACCGCATCACCCTCGTTTGACAGCGCACGAACAGCCGCCGAAAGTGCAAAAACCACACCCGGGGTTTTTACAATCCATTCGTTTTGTATGTGAAAACCATGGTTTTCACGAAACCATTTTTCAACTGCATTATAATACTCCGCCCCCGCATCCGTATAGCCAAAAATGCCGTGCTTTGCAGAGGATATAAGGGCATCCGTTACCTCGCACGGCACCCTAAAATCCATGTCCGCCACCCAAAGGGGCAAAATGTCATCACCCCTCTTTGCGGCAAAATCATATTTTATGGAATTTGTGTTTCGGCGGTCAACAATCTCGTCAAAATTATATTTCATAAGCCCTGCTCCCTACAAATAATACATATAATTTCCCCTGTATTCTTTCAGTTTTTCCACTGCATCCGCAAGAGTAATCCCCTCAAGCGTATTTTTTACGGATTTGTCCAAAACATCAA
>CAZNYY010000136.1:5953-6307 GCA_964577335.1 uncultured Oscillospiraceae bacterium
CCTGCATACAATTTTCCAAGTCGGGGTCGCTCTCTTCCACGGTTTTTGCGGTTTCTTCAAACATCAACAGTTCTACCGAGGAAAACAAATCATACATTGTAATTTCCGAAGGCGGGCGGGCAAGACTGTACCCCCCTCGTGCCCCCTTTGTTGACAGCACAACCCCGCCCCTCTTTAAAAGCGAGAAAACCTGTTCTAAATATATTTTTGAAATGCCCAGCTTTTGCGCCAGACTGATTATGGTTACGCATTCCGCATCGCTATAGCCCTCCGCCATAATTATTGCAGTGGAAACAGCGTAGCGCCCCCTTGCTGATATTTTCATGGCACAATTCCTTTCTAAGTATATATGTT
>CAZNYY010000137.1:0-6304 GCA_964577335.1 uncultured Oscillospiraceae bacterium
GATGTGTTCCGCTACAAAATCAAAGAGCCTAACCAAAACGGCACGGGGTTTACGGGGGATGAAGAAAATATGTGTGTTGTGGTTCCCTATTCTCCTGTATCGGCGGTAGTGGATGCAAAATTGTATAACAGCGTTACCGAAAAATACGATTTGGCAAACAGGGAAAATGCAGGGGATGTATTCAGTCATATAGTGGGTTACCCCGAAACATACCCTCGTGAAGGTGACCATGTAAACGGAAATAATGTTTACACGCCCAATGGTTGGGTGAATATGAGTTTCGGAAACTCGTCCGTCACACAGGAGCTTGAGATAACAGAGCAGATGACAGAGGGTACCCAGTGGTCAAGTGCAATCACCTTCAAGGGCGGCGGCGGACCTGCCAATACCACGATAGGAGGTATAAGCAGTACGGAAGAAAGCCATGCCAAATCCACAACCAATATTAAAACAATGGTTTACACTGCGGAAATGGTGAATTTCCCAAGTGCCGCACAGGGTTTGGGGGCTTATGGTTTCCAGTGGAGAATGATGCAATACACATATTCGAGGGTACAGACCTTCCCAATGCTTACTTATCAGGTGCGGGGCGTTTCAACACCGCCCACATTGCCTGAGGATGTAAGCTGGACCACAACCGATACCTCCATCACCCTTACATGGACCGACAGCCAGCGCTCGGCGGCGGCGAGGGCGGCGACAGAAGGGTATGAGGCGACACTCAAAGTAGGTGCAAGCACAGAAAACATGACTATAACCCAAGAAGGGGGAGTGTACACCGCAAAAACCCCCGAAGGGTTAAGCCTTTCGGAGAACACATTTTTTGATGTTGGACTTGTGGCGAAAAACTCTTCAAAACGCAGCGTGGCGCAGATATTTAATATAAGAACAAACAGGCGGGGGATGGGCGTTGTACATTTTTCGGAATACACCGATGCGCCCGTAAACGTCAACACAGTCGAGGCTGTTATCAGCGTAAAAGGAAGAAGGGAAAACACAGCACCCTTTACCACATATAAATGGCAGGTGCGCAGTGGCGACGGGAATTTTGCCGATGTTACCTTTGGAACAGGGGCAGAGAAAAGTGTTCCCGGAGAGTTTAATACTTCTTTGTACACGCTGACAGTTGCAAACCCCCACAGCCGTATGAATGAATACCGCTTGCTGATAATTCAGGAGGACAATGGAATCACCTACGAAATTTATTCGGATATTATCCTTATCCGCAGTGAAAATAAGTATTCCCTCACCATACCGTATTTGGAGGGGCAAACAACAGGCGCGGGGGAATATTACGGGGGAGAATTTGTAACCCTGACAGCGCCCGAAACCATACAGGAGGGGTACACTTTTTATGATTGGGACATATTTTTAGGCGGGGATACCGCAACATGGTCATTTACCATGCCCGACCGGAATGTTGTGGCAAGCCCGGGGTACAAAACAGAAAATGCCAATGCCATGACATGGCTTAGAATTACAAATGCGCCTGAGAAGGTGGTGCCGGGTGAACAATATAAATTAGAAGCCGAAATAACCGGTACTGACCCCCTTAACACATTGTGGTGGAGGATAAGCAACACCCCCACTTCTTCGGGAACATACATAGAAAGCGACGGCACGCTCCATGTTGGAGAGGACGAAACCCTTGCGGCTATCCGTATTTCCGTGTTTACAATATGTAAGTTAATGGGAGGGATTGACAGAAACCTTCAGGACCATGCGGAAATTGAAACAGGTGTGAGAGCGCCTTATGACGAAGAACCCACAAACAGGCTGCGCGCGTTTTTGATGCAGTTTTCAAACGGCAAACGAAATGCCGACCATTTGGGCTGGGATATGATGGACCCCGCCACATGGGACGGGGTGAACTGGCGCTTTAACATGGACGGGGAACTAAATATTGCCGATTCGATTGACTGGGACGCAAGTGAAAACCCCGACTTTGCAAATCTTACGGGAAGTTTTGATTTATCAAATATTTCCATAAGGAGTATTGATATTAGGGGAACGGGTATCACCGAGATTGATTTGTCGGGCTCGGGCATGGTGATTATAAATCTTGACGACAATAAAATCACTGATTTAATAATTAAAAACACAAAGGGGATTATGTACGGGCTGAATGCACAGGGCAACCCCATCAGTAATTTGGATTTGGAGGGGAGCGACGGTTTTCGCTCATACAACCTACAAGGCAGTAATTTAACCCAGGACGAGGTGGACAGTCTGCCAAAGCAATATCCCTTTAGCCTATATTACAATGACAAATATTTGATAGAGTTTTCACCGGGCGGCAGAAAAATAGAAGTGGATATAGAGGGCGACCCCGACATTCAACTGATAAACAGCAATGATTCTTTTAATACCTGGATTAGGCTGCGGGCAAACGTGAAAGACTATACCTTGATAACGGATTTAACCCAATATCCCTTTATTGAGGATGAAGGGTCGAGTATCAAGTGGGGTGAAACCGAGGTTACGCATACAATTCGTTTTTTCGAGCCGGAGGAGGATAAAAATCTTACACTTAAATATCTGCCGCAAATTCATTTGCCGGAAGCTATTTTCATGGACGTGTATCCTGTGCTTGACAGACCGCTTGTGACCTCGCTTGCGGGGACGGATATGTATTCCATTGACATTTCATGGAGCCCGAAGGACACCGTTGCCGTGCGAAACAAAGAATACACAGTGGCAATCAAAATTGTACCGAAAGGGGATTTTGGGACGGATTATTTGGACGGCAAAGATGGTTCCCAGTATTATAATAATCTGTTTTATGTTCCGGGCATGAACCCCTTCTATTGGGGGGATATTCAGTATGATGCACAGGAAAGTACATACACCGCAACTGTCACAACGGGGATTGTACCTTCATATAATATGAGTTTTGAGGTTGACGGCAAAAAAGCAGGGATGGAGGGTGCCAATTATTCCGTACCAAACACATCTTGGGGCGATATTCGTTTATCTAACATTTGTTTGCGAAATGAAAGCAATGTTGAAATGTGGGCTTCATATAGTGTTTTGGGCGAATATGCGGAGCGTTTTTTTGTTGACAGTGACGGCGGTTTAAAACAGCCCGGCGAATATGACAATATTAGGCTTATTTTTAGCACCGACCCCTTGTACGGTATCCCTTCGGGCACGCATTTTCTACTGCTCAAGGCCACCCTTACAAATCCTATGGGCGGTGACACGGTAGAGGGTACTTTGCCTGTTTTGGTCACCGTAACGGAAGGCATGACAACAAGCCCATCTGCCGCTTATACATTCCCAGCAATGTATGAGGGGTACAGCACAGTTTCAAAGGAATTTGAAATACGAAATAACAGACCGGGCAACATCTCCGCCAAACCGGTTATTACTTTGACAGGACAGGACAGCGGGCATTTTGTGATAGAACCCTATGGTTGGACGGAGATGGAGACAGGCGCAGGTGTTGATTTTATAACTGTAAGTGCAAAACCGGGGCTTGCGCCGGGGACATATTCGGCAACCCTCAATATTATCATTGAAGGGGAGAAACAGCCCTCGGTGGATTTAAGCTTTACCGTGCTGTCTGCCGCCTTGCCGCCCCAAGTGGCAAGCGTTTCACCCTTTGATGATTACAAAAATACATCCGTCCCCGCAAGAGGCGACCTTTTAATAAGGTTTAACAAGCCCATGAATACAGGGGCGGCGGGAGAGGTTTATATCGGCACAACCGCCCTTGGCGGCGGCACATGGTCGGAAGGCGGAAAGGTGTACAAAGTGCCCTACTCGCTTGATTTTGACGAGATGAATACCCTGACCATCTCGGGTTTTAGGGACACCTCGGGGAGTGTCACCCAAACGGCAAGTCAAAGGTTTACATCCGAGGAGAATATACTGCCGGGCATAAATTCCGGATGGGTAAACGGGTGGGTTGATATACCAGTTCACAAGAGAATTCACGCAGTGGGCAGGGGGCCTTTTACATGGAACTTGGAAGGGGAACTGCCGGCGGGTTTACATCTTACGGTGCTTGATGCGGGGGGAAGAACGGCGATAATAAGCGGCACACCCGAGGAAACGGCAGAATACGGTTATATTCCTGTTAAAATTGTAGGTGCCCTTGGTGCAAGTGTGGACACGGAGATTAGGATTAGCATCGGTGCATCACCCATGGGAGTAGAACCTGAAGTGGAGTCGGTTTATTATTCAACCTCGTCCGGTGCTAAGGACACGGCTTATGTTTATTTATCCCGCCCGTTAATCGGCAACGAAAATTTGATTGTTGCGCTGTACGACAATAAGGGTAATTTGCTGGATATAATAACAAACACAGCGGCATCTTCATTATCTAACAGAGAGGCACAGTTTTTTGAATTTAGGAAAAACGAAAAAGCCGCAAAACTTAAAGTTATGTGGTGGAAGGACAGAAATACTATTGAAGCACTGCACAGACTTGAGATAATAAAGGGAGACAGTGAGTGGCAGTAGTAAACTTTTAAACAATTATATCGCATCCCATGCGCTTCGCCGCCTGTGCCAATTCCACGGGCGGCGCTTCGTTTGTAATCATACAATCAAACATTGAAAAATCTGCAATTTTAAAGGTTGCCGCACGGCAAAATTTACTGCTGTCGCAAAGCAGCACCTTTTTGCCCGCATTTTGCAAAACCGTTTTTTTAATTTCTGCCTGCTCAAAAGAAAATTCCGTAATACCTGCCATCTCGTCAATACCGTTGCAGGACACAAATGCAACATCGATGTAAACCCCTTCAAGATAATTATTTGTGTCCGTCCCCGTGACGGAGTTTGAGTTTGTATTTACAAGCCCGCCCGGCAGATAAATTTTTGCCTTTGTTTTGCTTGAAAGCAAAATTGCGGTTTTTATCCCCGTTGTAAAAACCGTGATGGGGTTAAACCTTGCCAAAAGCGGTGCAAGCATACTGGACGTGCTGCTTGAATCAAGAAAAACCGAGTACGAGCTTTTAACAATGGCACACGCCGCTTCAACAATTTTTTTCTTTCCTTTAACATTTTCCTGTTCACGAACAAGGAAAGATATTTCCGTGTTATCCCTCTCGCACAGTACGGCGCCGCCATGGGTTCTTTTAATAAGCCCCAATTTTTCCATTTCCGTCAGGTCACGCCGCACGGTGGCGGGGGAGGCATAAACCCTTCGTGCCAATTCGTTTACCGAAATGCTTTTTTCCTCGTCCATTATCTTCATTATGGATTGCTGACGTTCAAGTCCAAACATAATAATTTCCACCTTTGATTGAATTTGATTGTTTCATGGCTTAAATATGATAATTATTCTATATATTGAGCAAGTATATACACAAACAATAAAATATGATAACATATTAACATAGATATTGTAGTTTATCAAGGGGGTATGCTTTTGTGAGCAAAAGAGTTTTGGCTTTTGATTTTGGGGCATCGGGCGGTCGTGCTTTTTTGGCGCAGCTAAACGGGGGAAAGATGCAGCTTTCTGAGGTTCACAGGTTTGAAAATAATCCCGTGTGGGAGGGGGAAACCCTGACTTGGGATTTCCCGGCGCTTTTTTTAGAAATTAAGCAGGGGATTTTAAAGGCGGTGGAACTTGGCGGTTTTGATGCTGTGGGGATTGACACATGGGGGGTTGATTTCGGGCTGATAGATGCAAGCGGCAAATTGATTGAAAACCCCGTGAATTATAGGGATTTGCGGACGGAGTCTATTCCTGACGAGGTTTTTGGCATTATCCGCAGGGATGAACTTTATGAGCGAAGCGGCATACAGTTTATGAGAATAAACACCCTGTACCAGTTGTATTATCTTAAAAAATACAGGGCGGATTTATTTGAAAAAACTCATAAAATACTGTTCATGCCTGATTTGTTTGCCTATTACTTGACAGGGGAAATGCGGACGGAGGAAACAATTGCTTCCACCTCAAACCTGCAAAATCCACTAACAAAGGAATGGGACGAAGAAATTTTAGAAAAACTGGGGATACCCGAGCGGATTTTTGCAAAAAAAATAACGCCCGGTGAAACATACGGGAATATAAGAGAGGATTTGGCAAGCGAGCTTGGCTGCGGACAGGTACCTGTTTGTGCGGTGGCGTCCCATGACACTGCAAGTGCGGTTTTGGCGGTGCCTGCCGAGGGCGGAGATTTTGTGTATATAAGCTGCGGCACATGGTCGCTTTTCGGGACGGAGCTTGAAAAGCCGATTTTGGATAATGCGTCCGCCAAGGCAAATTTTACAAACGAAGGCGGGGCGGGGAAAACAATAAGGTATTTAAAAAATATACCCGGGCTTTGGCTTTTCCAGGAAAGTGTCC
>CAZNYY010000138.1:0-6300 GCA_964577335.1 uncultured Oscillospiraceae bacterium
GTATACCCCAAAACCTTGCCTTGATGCCCGATTGGGTTAAATTCGAAGGGGTGCCAATGCCCGAGGGAGCAGCCCTTGCAGGGGGGATGTATTACACGGTTTTGGGCAATAAAACTATCAGTTCCCTTCGCTTGGCGGCAGATATAAATCCTATTTTCCCTGTGTTTATAGTTGTTAAAAACAATTCTTCACTCAGTATTTCCGGCGCTGTGGACGGTGAGGGCTATCCAATGGCTTATTTTATATTGGAGGGCAACGCAAAGCTTACTGTGCCCGCAGGTTCATGTATTGCCGTGTACGGCGCCGCCGCCTCAACTGTCAACGTGTCGCAGGGCGCATCCGTTTTGTACGGGCAGATAACGGCTGGCACGCTTAATAATTTACACGCATCAAACACCGTGGAGCTTGAATATTCGGGGGTAAACGTAGGCGGTGCTGCGGGGGAGGAATTTTATATACCAGGTACATCGCAGTGGAAAATTGATAAATATACCAACGAGGCATATTAGGAGATGTTATGAAAAACTTAAACAGTAAAGGAATGACCCTTTTGGAGGTTATATTGTCACTTGCGGTTTTCACCATACTTTCAGCGGCGCTTTTTCACGGTGTTCTCTTGGCGTCAAATATGTATTTATCGGGTGAGGAAACATACAAGGTTAACAGCCGCCTGTCCAAAGGAATGGAGGGGGCAACCCCGCATTTCCCGGGGAATGTATCTTTTAAAGTGAGCGGCACGACCGTGAATGTGCCTGGAAAATATAAAAGCAAAGCGGAAGATGACGGCGAAAAAACAGTGTTTTTTCATGAGTTTGTTCCTAACTGAGGGGTGATAGATTGAAAAAATTAAATTCAAAGGGTTTTACCCTAACAGAAGTTTTAGCGGCAATTACACTGTCGCTTATTATTACACTTGCGCTTTCATCCTTTGTTTCGGCTTTCGGCAATATTTACAGTGCCACGAGGGAGCGAAATGAAAAACAGCTTATGATGAGCATTACGAAAGAATATTTGAAAAGCCAACTGGCCCACGCACAAAATATTACGCCATCAGGCGGCGAGGGGCACCAACGGCTTGAGTTTAAAAACGGACGAATATACAAAAACGCCGATTTGGTGTTTGACGAAGATTTTTACGCCGGCTATCAAATTGCGGTCACCGCCTCGGGGCAGGGTTCCGCAATAAATTTTTCGGCGGGGGTTTTTGGTGACGACGGGTCACTTGAAGATGAATTTGCCGTAAAAACCTTAAACACGCTGAATATTGATATGCCCGACCCCGTCGGGGTGATATATTTTAATTAATTCTTAAATTTTTCATCATACAATTTTTTTAGCCCTTTTAAGGTTAAAAGCTTGTCCACCGCATGGAAAATATCAGTTTCTGCATTAATCAGGTTTGAAAGTCCGCCGGTGGCGATAACTTTCACGTCCCTCTCTCCCATTTCTTCCTTTATTTTTTCTACAATAAAATTTACCTGTCCCACGTACCCGTACAAAATTCCCGATTGCATACTGCCCACGGTGTTTGTGCCGATTACCTTTTCAGGTCGCCTAATCTCAACTCTTGGCAGTTTTGAGGTTTTGCTAAAAAGAGCGTCAAGAGAAATTTTAATGCCCGGGCATATGGCACCCCCCAAATATTCTCCCTTTGCTGAGATTGTGCAAAATGTTGTTGCGGTGCCGAAATCCACAATAATAAGCGGTGCGCCGTAGATGAATTTTGCGGCGTATGCATTTATAAGCCTGTCCGCCCCAAGCTCGGCGGGATTGTCAATCTTCACTTCCATATCAACCATGTGTCTTTTTACAACATGAGGTGTTTTTCCTATATAATTTCTAACCGCTCGCTCAAGCGAATACATAACCTCCGGCACAACGGATGCAATAATAACCCCCCCAATGTCGGCAACTGCTATCCCCCTGTGCAGAAGAAAATTTACAAACAAGACACCGTATTCGTCCATTGACCGTTCATGAACGGTTGCAAGGCGAAAATGCGCAATAATTTCTTCATCTTTAAAAATGCCCATGGTTATATTGGTATTTCCCACATCAATAGTCAGTAACATTAAAATCCCCTTTTTCTATTCCAAACCTTTCAAGCCACATATCCATCTCGTCCGACGGTGCATATAAATTCTCTATAAGCACCTTTGAAAGATAGTTTTTATCCATGTCTTGGTAAAGATTTTGAATTTCTGTTAAAATCTTTTTAGCGGTTTCAATTATATCATAGTTTTTTCCCGTAACATCTCTTAGGCAAACCGCCTCAGGCGGCAGTCCGTGGGCTGTGTTTAAATTCAGCCCAATACCTATGATAACCTTATGTCCGCTGCCGCACGCCACAAGCTCCGTCAAAATACCGCACAGCTTTTTACTGCCTATATAAAGGTCGTTCGGCCATTTTATTTTAGCCCCCTCCCCCACTGTCCGCAAAACAGAAACGCCCGCCAAAACCGTTATAAACGGCATTTCGGCTACTTTATATTTGGCATCAAGCACAAGTGACATATAAAGTCCGCCCGCAGGGGATGAAAAGGCTTTTCCCTGTCTGCCCCGCCCGCCTGTCTGCTCTCTTGCAATTAAAACATCCCCGTTTTGGTAATTGGCAATTTCTTTTTTGACAAGGGTGTTTGTAGAAATAGTTTTGTCTATAATTTTTATATTAAACTCCATTTAGTTTAAATATCATTCCCTTCAATTTGCCCTCAAATTCCAAAACCCCGCAGGAAGGCTCATAACTAAGCCTTTTCGAGGCACTACCCGGGTTCATAAGCCAAACACCATCAACCATATCACAAAACTGTCGGTGCGTGTGCCCGAAAAGTCCCATATCCGCTTTATTTTTTTTAACCTTTGCCGCCAATGCTTTTAAAGAGGTTTTCACGCCCTCCCTATGCCCGTGTGTAATAAAAATTCGCCGCCCCGCAAAGTCTACCACCTTTTCTTCGGGTACGGAAAACCCGTAATCGTTATTCCCCGCCACATATTCAAACCGTGTTTCGGGGAATGCATGTTTAAGCTTTCTTGCATCCGGCACATAGTCCCCAAGATGCAAAACCAAATCAACCGGCGAGAGTAGTTTTACCGCATTTATACATGCCGAAATACTTCCGTGAGTGTCCGCAAAAACCAATGCTCTCATCAAAATCTCCTGATGTTTATGATGATAAATAATATAACAACATCCTCCATTTGTCAAGTGTGACAATTTTTTTGAAGCCGCATACAATGATATGGGAGGAATTAACATGAAATGGAGGTTATTATGAAACAGGGAAACAGTGAAATGCTGTACTTTATACTTATTTATTTAAAGCTTTTTTACACCCCCATACCCCATGATACAAACCTGCTGTTTTTTATATTAATATACCTTTACCTGTTCTATTGATGCGGCAAAATAATATAATTATAAAAAAGGAGATTGCTTATGCTTGACAAATTAAGCGAAATGTTGAAGGGTATGGACCCAAAAAAACTTGACGAGGGAATAAAGCGTGCCCGTGCCTTTGTGGAAACTCCCGAGGGGCAGGAGTTGGTTTCACAGCTTAAAAGCAGCGACAAGGAGGCAATACTTAAAAACATGGATACGGGAGATGCATCACGGTTAAGTCAAAGTGAGAGGGATGCTATGGTAAACGAGCTTACCCAAAACCCCGAGCTTTTAAAAAAACTAAAAAGTTTTTTGCAGTAGCCGCCTCCAAACAAAGGATGTGATACTATGTCAGGAAACCCGGAAGCTATGATTCAAAACCTATTAAGCGACCCCGAAACGATGAAAAAAATAGGGTCGCTTTTGGGCTCGTTTGGTGCTGACGAAAAAGAGCAAAAGACCGAGGGTAAATCAGAGGAAAGTGTTTTACCGCCGGGGCTTGACAACCCTGAAACACTTTTGAAGATAAGCCGAATGTACAAGGACATAACAAATGAGGATGACCCCCGCCTTACACTTTTGTTGGCGCTTAAACCCTATTTAAGCAGCAAACGGCTGGACAAAGTGGACAGTGCTATTAAGTTTTTAAAAATTTCAAAGCTTACCTCATTGATTGGGGAAATAGATATATTATAGGTGCCGCCGTTTGAGAAAGGAGGCGGGTTTATGTACCGCAAAACCTACAACGAATACGAACGTCGTGCGGAAGAGATACGAAATGCCGCACAGGCGATTGAAAAGGGGGAACGCCCGTCCGAATACAGCCGCAGTATACATAAAACTCCCCGCCCCGCACTGCCCGAAAGGTTTGAGGAAAGAGGGCAGGCGGACACCAAGAAAAAAAATCCGCTTTCGTTTTTGGACGGTATTTTTGACAGGTTTGAAATTGACGACATAATACTTCTTGCCCTTATGTTCCTCCTTATTCAGGAAAAGGACAGTGATAAGATGTTGCTTATTATACTTGGGTATTTATTTTTAAGCGGCATGTAGCACAAAAAAAGCGGCACAAACCAAAGTTTGTGCCGCTTTTTTTCAGCCCTGAAGCTGTGTTTTAACTTCCATTACCTCGGCTGTATCAGCCTGTGTTGCCGGTTTGTAAAAGCCTTTTGATTCGGCAATGTGATAAAGCTCGTACTGGGAAATTTCACAGTTATTTCTTATCTGCTGAATGGTTGACCTAAGCTGTGGGTTTGCACATTCGGCAATTGCGGTGGCATAAACAGTCAGGCTGCTTTTTACCGAAGAAAGTGCATCGTTTACCATTGTTTTATCCTGAAGCATTTTATCCCTCCTCTAATTTAAGAATGACAGCAGCTGCTGTTTTGTGCTTTGGGCATCTTTTGCAGACTTTTCAAAAAATGCCTTTACCTGCGGATCCGTTGCCTGTTGTGCGTACGATTCCATTTTTTTGTACGATGTGTCGTGTGCCCCGATTATGTGGCGCAGACTTTGCAGTTCCATTTGGTTTAATTGTGACATGGTAAAAACTCCTTTCATGTTTTTCAAATCTTAGTATTTTCAATCCTGCTTTAAATATTCATATAAACCAAAAAAAATAAAACGCAAGGATTTTTTTCCTGCGTTTTATTTATGATATATTTCGTTTGCGTTTATTTTAAATGCCCTGTAAATTTGTTCAAGCAGCATAACTCTTGCAAGCATGTGCGGAAAAGTCATTTCCGACATGGACAAAAGCAAATCCGCCCTCGCCCGAACCTCGGGTGACAAACCGAGTGAACCGCCGATAATAAATGTTATCTCTCCCCCGCAAAGCTTTTCATTTTCAAGCATTTTTGCCACTTCCTTGCTTGAAAATTTCTTGCCCTCTATACATAGTGCAACAACCCTGCCTCCCCGAATTCTCTTTAAAATTTCCCCGCCTTCCTTCTCCAAAACCTTGGCGCACATAAGCGTAGATGCATTTTCGGCAATCTTCTCGTCGGGTATTTCGGTAATATTTAAATTGCAAAAACGGGAAAGTCTTTTAACATACTCCCCCGCAGCCTGTTCAAAATATTTTTCTTTAAGTTTTCCAACAGCTATAATATTAATTTTCATACACTCATCAAAGCTCCCGTACTGTCCCTCTGCGCAACATCCAAAAACACATCACAGCCTATTCTTGCACCGCTGCGTGAAATTGATGCACAAGCTGCCGAATATGCAAGCTCAGGCGTGTTGTTCGAGCCGCTTAAATGCCCCAAAATTATTCTTCTTGTTCCAAGGCTTACAAGACGTGCGCAAACAGCTGCCGCCTCGTCGTTTGACAGATGCCCCACATCGCTCTTTATCCTTTTTTTCAAAACATAGGGGTACGGACCGTTTTCAAGCATTTTAACGTCATGGTTTGACTCCAGCAAAACTGCGTGACTGCCCGCGACCGCCGAAAACAAATTCTCATCCATCATCCCTATATCAGTTGCAACCGTAATCTTTAAATCATCCTCAAAAAAATTGTACCCCACAGGCTGTGCCGCATCATGGGGTATGCTAAATGCCTTTATACCAAGGTCACCCACAAAAAAACCCTTGCCCTCTTCAACTATCTTTATAAGTGAGCGGTCGGGGTTCTTATACAGATGGCACATCGCCCCCCAAGTTCCTCGGGTGGCATATACTTTCAATCTGTATCTGCGTGCCAACACAAACACCCCTGCAATATGGTCGGTATGTTCATGGGTTACCAAAATGCCGCTGAGTTCCTCCGCCCTTCTTCCAATGCTCCCAAGCGCCCTTTCAATGCGTACACCGCTTACACCCGCATCCACCAAAAGTTTTGCCCCGCCGCCTTCAATATATGTACTGTTGCCGCCGCTGCCGCTTGTAATGTCGGTGCTTCACGCATTGTCCGATGCGGT
>CAZNYY010000139.1:0-6279 GCA_964577335.1 uncultured Oscillospiraceae bacterium
AGGATATGCCGATGCGGTGTTGGGCACGGGCATAATGAACGGCGTCGGCGTCGGCTTGTTTGCCCCTGAGGGTTATGTCACCTATGAACAGCTTGTAAAAACCTTTGTCACCTTTTTGGGATATGAAGTGAAGGCAGAGGCTTACGGCGGATATCCCCATGGATATTTGGCACTGGCGGCCACTTTGGGAATTACCAAGAATTCACCGCCCTCGGGCAGCAGTGTTATTACATATGACAAGGTAGCTTCCTTCTTTAAAATGGCGGCGGATATAAATATTCTAAAGAGAATAAGTTATGGCGGCGAAAAGGTTGAACTTCGGGAATTTGACGGGATAAATTATTTAAATGAATATATGAATATAACCCGTACGAGGGGTAATGTTAACGCCACGTACGACTCAAATCTTATCAACTCCTTGTCTTTAGGTTATGGTGAGGTAATAATAGGCAGCCAAAAAATGCTTTATGATGCAAATTCCGTTAATATGACGGATTATCTTGCATGCACAGTAGATGCTTACCATACAACAAATGAGGACGGGACAGTGTCAATTTTGTACTTTGAGCAGATAAATGGTAGTGTTACTTATGTTGACGACTCTGACATAGAGGGGTTGTCAGAAAATGCGATTATTTATTATAGCAAGAAAGGGCGTTCGAAAATTCAAATTTCGGCTGAAACATATGTGCTTTACAACGGCGGACTGTGCGAAAATTATAACGAGAGTACCATAAATCCCTTTGCAACACAAAATCTTGACGGCGGTATTCGTGCTGTTGACAGTAACGGCGACGGTGTTTATGATGTAATATTTGTTGAGGCCTATGAAACAGGTGTTGTAAGCCAGGTTTTGGATAGAAAAATTTATATGAAATACCGCGTGGGAGCAATTATTGAGTTGCCGGAGGAATATAAGGACGATGAGGATGTTCTTTTTAGAAATATTCTTGGGCATCCCTTGCGGTTTGCGGATATTTCCACGGACGATATTTTGTCTGTTTCAAAAAACCTTGACGGTGTCCCCACAAAAATCATAGTCACAATTGATACGATAAACGGAACAATAGAGGGTATTGAAAGAAGTGCAGACGGTGTTTATATAACCGTGGGAGGGGAAACTTTTGAGCCTTCCAAATCCCTTGCACTAAATCCGCAGCTTGACTCTCTTCGTGTGGGTGACAAAGTCAAGCTGATGTTTAACCGTGACGGAAAACTATCAGATGTAGATAAGGGTGATTTCATACAAAATCGAAAAGCGTATCTAATAAACGCAACAAGCCTGTCAGGCCTTGATAATGAAAACTGGACGATGAAGCTCTTCCTTTCAGGCGGAAATTTTGCGGTGTTTGAACTTGCGGATAGGGTTCTGGTAAACGATGAAACCTCTATGACAGCAAGACAGACCGTTGAAATCGCGGGAATGGGGGCTGATGGCTTGGTTCTTCGCCAGCCGGTTCTTTACAGCCTGAACAATGATGGAAAAATAGCAAAAATACATTATTCTTCGGGGCTTGTAGAAGATGGGTTTTTCATGTATCCAGGCTTTGACGGTGTATCCGCACGCCCGAACACCAATTACAGGGCAAGTGTAGGCAGTTTTGGTGCTAAGCTTTTAATAAGCGATGCAACCGTTATTTTTGCGGTTCCCGACGAGGAGAACAAACATGACGAAACTAAGTATGCAATTCAAAGCAGAACTATGTTCTCCGACGGGGATACGGGGACGCTTTTTGAAGCTTACGGAACAAAGGCAATCTCTCCCTTGGCGGAGGTTTTGGTGGTGAGTGAAGCACTTTCAACCAGTGTTTCATCTTCAACACAAGTGTTTATTGTGACTGACATTACAACCGCAACCGACAGCGATGAAATATTAAGAAATAAACTAAAGGGGTGGATTTCCGGAAGTGAGGTTGAATATTTTGCCGATGATGGTGCGTTGAACATAGGCCCGGATGGCTCCCTGCCCGAACATGGGGATATTATCAGGGTTGCAAGAGATGCAAGAGGTCTTGTGAGAAGTGCGGAATTTATTTTTGACGAGACAGAGAGAAAGCTTGCTACCTTAAACCCAAGCAACACATCGTATGTAAGTGCTACAAGATATTCATTTGGACAGGTGACATACTACGACGGGGCAAATATGACCGTTAGGCTGGCAAACACTACAACCGGTGAATACAGCTATGAGAGTTATCCCGTTTCAGGCTTTACAATATATGAATATAAAAAGGTTAACCCACAGCATGAAGAAATTGTGCGTTCAACAAGAGAAGTTATATTTGACGAATTCCATTATCCGGGCGAGGCGTCGGATGTGTTTATCCATACCCGAAACGGTGACGCAAGAACAATTGTGGTTTTTAACTAACGGAGGAGATTTATTAATGAAAAAATATTTAGCCTTACTTTGCTCTATCGCATTTCTTTTTACAACCGTTAGCGGTGTTGCGGCTGAGATTATTTATGGCAATAAAACGGAAAACCCCAATCTCACCCTCCCCGTAATGAGGGATTCAATCATGGAAGACGGGCTGCTTGTTTTGGAAGCGGAGAACATGATTTTGTCTAAAGACGCGGCAATAATTGAGCAAGCCGACGCATCGGAAGGTTTTGCCGTGCAGGTTACGGGAACGCCCGTAACTGACCCAAACAATGTGCTAAATCCGACTTTTTATAAGGATATTATAGTTGACAATGCGGGAAATTACAGGGTCTGGCTAAGGGTGAAAACCCTTACTGATGGAAGTGATTCAGTGTATATTGAGAAGAATGGAGCATACACTCAGATGAATTTTACCGCAGGTCCCGATTATTATTGGAGGAGTACGGATTTCTCGTTTGTAGCGGGGGAGAACACCATCAGCTTTAAATACAGGGAAAGAGGTTTTATCTTAGATAAAATTATTGTAACAAATAATGTGGCTTTTGTTCCCGAGGGGATTGATGACCTCCCCGAACCCGGTGGAGGTACAGGCTCGATTTATGACCTGCCGACGATTAATCCTATAGAAGGGCATCCGAGACTTTTTGTAACACCAGAGTATATTCCAACGTTGCAAAAAAACATGAAATCGGAGGCTCTCGCACCCATGTATGAGAGAATAAAGAACTCTGCCTATGAAGACGTGGAATACAAACTCCCCGACAGAGGTGGCTCGGGAAACTATAACTCGGGACTTACCCAAAGGCTAAAATCAAGGGCATTTGTATATCTCCTTGGTGATGCGGACGATGCACACGGCAAGGCGACCATACAGCATATGACCGATTATCTTGCAACGATTGTTTTTCCCAATGTCCAGGATATTACCCGCTCCATGGGAGATGTTATGATTACGGCGGCAATGGTTTATGACTGGTGCTACGACCTTATGACCGATGCTGACAAGGATTATTTTGTCCGTTCATTCAAGAGAATTGCGGCACAAAAAGAGGTTGGCTACCCGCCCACAAACCAAATTTCAATTTCGGGTCACTCGGGCGAGAGGGAAATAATGCTGGATTTAATAGGCAGCGGTATTGCCTGCTATGACGAGGACCCCGAAATGTACAATCTTGCGGCGGGCAGATTCTTCCAAGAATTTGTGGATTCGCGTACTATGTTTAACAAAACGGGCAGCCACCCCATAGGCAACGCCTATGGTCACACAAGGTTCCAATGGGAACTGTTTGTAACCATGATTTATGACAGAATGGGATATTCTGATATTTTGGGCGAGGAAATGGCAACGGTTGCATATAAATGGATTTATCAGAGACTGCCCTTTGGATATTGGTTTAAAGATGGCGATGATTATATTTATTCATCATCGGGTAACACAGGCTTTAAATACAGCACAAATGATGCGCTGTGTATGCTTTTAGCTGGGGCATTGTATAAGGATCCCATTTTTTCAAGTGAGCGGCTGCGTGAATTTGTGCTTGAGAATTACAACGATACAAGCTTTTGGATTCTGCTGTTCTTTGACCCCGAGGTAGATTATGCATTTAATGAGGATTTGCCCCTTGCATACAGGTCAACATATCCGCTGACACAGGTTACCGCACGCACAAGTTGGCAGACGGGTATAGACGCACCAACCGCAATGGTCTTTATGAAGGGTAACGAGAAAATGTTGGCGGACCATAATTTTGCCGACATAGGCAGTTTTCAGATTTATTACAAAGGTAATTTAGCTAATAAACACGGTCTTTATGCGGGCACCGGCGGCGGTTGGGGCGGCACTCATGATTTTAACTATAATAAACGTACCATATCCTCAAACAGTATGGTTGTGTATGACCCGAATGAGATATTCCTCAGTAGTTTAAGAAACCCTAGCTCCGCAAGACTCTCAAATGACGGGGGACAGGGCTTTAGAAAAATCATAGACAATTTAGAACAATTCCTTGCGGCGGAGGATGAGGCGGCTACGGAAGGTGTGTACATCGGCCCGAATGAGGATACACCCGAGTTTTCGTATTTAAAAACCGACCTTACAAACGCATACTCGGACAAGATAAGCGATTACCATCGTTCAATGGTGTTTATGGATTTATTTGACGAGGATTATCCTGCGGCGTTTGTGGTGTATGATAAAATGGATACAAGCAACAAGGATTTTGAAAAGAAATGGTTACTGCAAAGTATTGAAGAACCGACCGTTGAAGGCAACACAACCACAATTTCCAGAACGGAATTCGGGTTTAACGGAAAACTTGTAAATAAAACATTGCTGCCTGCCGCAAATAATTTAAAAATTGATATTGTGGGCGGCGATGGCAAGCAACATTATGTGGACGGCATAAACTACGAAAGTATTCCAAACACAAACCGTGCCGAAGGGGGAGATTGGAGGATTGAGGTGTCACCCGTCCAAGCGGCGGAAAAAGATGTGTTTTTAAATGCAATGTATGTGACGGACCATGACCGTGATTTGCCCGAGCTTCCCATGATTGAGGAAAATATGAGTTATTTTACAGGAGTTACCGTAAAGGACAGAACTGTACTGTTTTCCAAACAGTCAACCGCTGTAACAGGTACTTTTAGCTTAAACATAAGGGATAACGGGTTTACCGAAATGTCAGTGCTTGTGACCGATGTTGCGGCGGGCAAATGGAAAGTAGCGGGTGGAGGAAAAGAAATTATTACTTCGGTTGGGGACGGGGAAAATGCCCTTTACTTTAAGGGTATGCCGGGCAATTACTCAATTTCACCCGTAGGTACTAATACGGAAGTAACCGAAATTGTTTATCCAAAAACTGAAAAGGCAAAAATAGGTGATTTCCTGATTTATAAGGAAGGACTTTTCCTAAACCAGAAAAAACCTGTAAAACTTATCGGAGATGAAGCATATGTACCTATTAAAACGTTCTTTGAGGAATACGGAAGTACGGTTACATGGAACCCTGACGACAACACGGTTACGGCACAGGGCGAAGGCTACACCTACATTCTAAAATCAGGGGAAACAAGCTGCTTTAAAAACGGTGTGGCATATACTCTTGATTTTGCGCCCATAACCATTGACGGTATTATGTATGTATCACCCTTTGAGTTTTCTTCCATGCTTTCACACAAATTCGCATATGATAAGGTTGGAAGAATTCTTACCATTAACCCGATGAACAAGGCATTAAGCTTAGTCAACAACCCCGACAAGGTTGCTCCTGCTGTATCATTTAAAGCAAGATTTGACGACGGCAATGTGCCCGATAATTTGTTTGACTACAACCTCAGCACAAGATGGTCGGCGGACGGAGAGGGCGATTGGGTTTTGATGGATTTAGGCGAAGCTGTTGATATCGATAAGGCTATGATTGCATTCAACGTCGGGAACACACGCAGAACAAAATTCGACCTTGAAGTTTCGGAGGATGGCGAACGTTGGACTAAGGTATTCAGCGGTGAAAGCAGCGGTACAACAACTAATTTGGAGGAATATAGCATAAATGCCAAGGCGAGGTATGTTAAGTTTATAGGCTACGGAAATAATTTGAATGCGTGGATATCCCCAACCGAGATAATTATACTGAAAAAGTAAATTTGGGTCTGTTTGGAGGAGAGGAAAATGATTATGAAAAAAATACTTTTAATCTTTTTGGTATTGGGGATTATACTATCGTCGTCGGCGCTTGGTGCGCCGGCGGATGACAGTAACCCCGGGTACACCGTTGTGAATAAAATTTTTGAAATTGACTTTGAGGATGATTTGTATAAACCATATGTGACGAGCCTTTCCGCACAGGGGGGTACTGCTGCTGTGGTTTCTACAAACGATGACCACGGGAGAGGGT
>CAZNYY010000140.1:0-6254 GCA_964577335.1 uncultured Oscillospiraceae bacterium
GGCGAGCTTAATGCTGCTGTGGAAATCTGCAAGTTGTTTGCCCCTAAAGGAGTGGTTGCGAAAATTGAGTTTATGCAGACTGACAAGAACGAAGTTTACTTTTCCGAACTTGAGAGTTCGCCGTATAAAGTAGCGGTGATTGTAAACAATGGCAGCGCTTCTGCGTCGGAGCTTTTTTCCGGCACATTGCAAGATACAGGTGCCGCCCGGGTGTTTGGCACTACAACCTACGGAAAAGGGACTGTACAGCAGCTTCTTCCCTTGGTTACGGGGGGATGTGTCCGCTTGACTACTGCGGAATATCTCACTGCAGGCGGGCGCAGCATAAATAAAAAAGGTGTTCAGCCTGATGTGTATGTTGAAAACACCAGGAGGGTTCCGGACACATCACATTTTGTGGATATTGATTTTACAAAAATACTTGAAAAAGGTTCAAATTCTGCGGGGGTTTTAGCACTTGAGCAACGCCTCACCACCCTGGGGTATATGGATGAAGCCGATAATTTGTTTGACCAAGAAACAGAGGATGCACTGAAAACCTTTCAGGCATATCAGGGGTTAACAGCATCGGGTGTTGCTGATTTTTATACACTTTTCAATATAAGCGGTGTGGATTTTGAGGTTCCCTTCCCCGTTGATAGCCAGTATAATATGGCTGTTGAATACTTAAATAGCTTGAACTAATTCTAATTAAAAAAGCCTTGACCGGTGCAGGTCAAGGCTTTTTAGTTTTTTTATTCGGATGTCAGCTTAAACTCTTCTCCCGTACCGTATTTTTCGGTTACATAATCAATATCCTTGTCACCCCTACCGCTGCAATTTACCAACACGGAACCCACCTCATTGTTCCTTGCCATCTTCATGGCATAAGCAACAGCGTGGGCACTTTCAAGTGCCGGAATTATGCCTTCATATCTTGAAAGTGTGTAGAACGCCTCTAAGGTTTCCCTGTCATCCACGCTTACATAATTAGCTCTCCCCATATCATGCAAAAATGCGTGCTCAGGTCCAACAGAAGGATAATCAAGACCGCTGGCGATTGAATAAACCGGTAAAGCCTCCCCCTTTTCGTCCTGAAGCAGATAACTTTCAAATCCATGTAAAACACCTTTTTTGCCATAGGTTATAGAAGCCGCATTGTCCCCCACTGCTGTGCCTCTTCCCATCGGCTCGACACCGTAAAGGTCAACAGGGTCACCTAAAAACGGGGTGAAAAAGCCCGCGGCATTACTGCCACCGCCAACACAGGCGCACAAAGCATCAGGCAACATTCCCGTCATTTCAAGAAACTGCTCCCTTGCCTCTATCCCCACTACCATCTGGAAATCCCTCACCATAAGCGGGAAGGGATGCGGACCAACAGCAGAGCCAATACAGTAAATTGAATCTTCATAACTATTTAAATACGCATCAAATGCCGAATCCACAGCCTCTTTCAAGGTTTTAAGCCCATGTGTTACAGACACTACCTTTGCACCGAGAACCTTCATTCTGGTAACATTCGGCGCTTGCTTTGCAATGTCAACCTCACCCATATGAATTTCACATTCAAGACCAAAAAATGCCGCCGCTGTTGCCAAGGCAACACCATGCTGCCCGGCGCCCGTCTCTGCAATCAAGCGTTTCTTATTCATAAACTTCGCCAAAAGCCCTTCACCCATACAGTGATTTAGCTTGTGCGCACCCGTATGGTTTAAGTCCTCGCGCTTTAGGTAAATTTGGCAGGTTCCCAAAAGCTTGGAAAGCCTCTCACAATGGTATACAGGCGTAGGTCTTCCTTGAAACTCTTTCCTTATTCTGCGAAGCTCGTTTATAAAGCTTGCGCTGTGACATATTGTACGGTATGCCACATCAATTTCCTCAAAAGCCTTTACCAGTTGGGGTGGCAAAAAGCTGCCTCCGTACTCCCCAAATCTTCCGTCCTTTGACGGATACTGTTTTAAGTAGGTTGAATAATCCATAACTTCCTCCAAAAAAAATTATTAGATTAAATCAGAAAACACCTTCCAAAAGATATAACTTTAGAAGGTGTGAGTACACAAATATAAACATAAAACTAAGCTAATCTCATCTCTTCTAATCTAATCTTATTTTTATTATACCATATAAAAAAAAATTGTCAATATTTTTTTAGTTATAAATAATATTTTTGCGTTTTTGCACCCCCTATGCTATAATTTACATTATAACAGCGTTCCCTAAGAAACATCAGTCCAAAGCCAACAAAGGCACCCCCTTTGAGGGATTGCGGACAACTCTTATGAAATATATGAGATACTTATCTGGTTTTTGCGTAATTTTCTATATTATAGAATAGGAAGAATGGAGATTAAATATGATGCAGTCCTTTATTATTCCGCCGCCCCCTTCAAGTGATTTATATGTTTTTAACGTCGGGTCACAGCGCTGCCCGAAAAACCATTCCCATGGTCCTGCGGTGCGAAGAAATGTGCTTGTTCATTATATTTATGAGGGCAAAGGTCTGTTTGAATCCGCAGGGAAGAAGTATAACCTAAGTGCCGGGCAGGCATTTGTCATTTTCCCGCAGCAGACAACCTTTTATAAAGCCGATGGGGGGGAACCTTGGCATTATAGGTGGATTGAAATTGCGGGAGAAGGTGCCCCGAAGGTTTTTTCACAGCTTGGAATAAGCATTGACAACCCCATTATAAAGGATCATACACCCTTTTATATGGGGCATGTGTTGGCAAAGATAGAAAATGCCGCCTCGGGGAGTGCGTCGGCATATAATATTTGCTCTTATCTGTGGGACTTTGTATACCGAATATCCGAATGCAGGGGAGTTGCTGAAACGATAATGTCCGGGAAAGAGCTTTATGTGGAGCGTGCGATTGAATATATCGATGCAAACTACTGGCGAAGCCCCAGTGTTTTAGATATTGCGGAATACCTTGGGATAGACCGGGGATACCTAAGTAAACTATTCAAAGAATACAGGGGCGTGTCCCCGCAAAAATATATTATTGAGTACCGTATGGGCATTGCAAAAGAGCTTTTGATGCGTGACAATCTCACTGTGGGCGATGTGGGACGTTCAGTTGGGTTTGAGGACCAACTTGCCTTTTCAAAGGCATTTAAAAAGGTAACAGGCATGTCCCCTTCACTATGGCGCTCACAGAATTTAATTTCACGGTAGAGTATAATTACTAAGCTTTGAAATCACTATCCTACAAAAAAATAAGCCGGTGCAATTGCACCGGCTTAAAATGTTTAGCTAATTATTAGGCTGGGTTGTCAAGGCTGTAAACTACAACGTCTACTACCATGCCGTCGTACATACGAACGTATGCCCAGTTACCTGTTCTTCCAACCCTGTTCTCTGTTGAAATCCTTCCAAAGTCTATCTTCTGAGGATTGGGCTGATTTGACCTGTTAAGGTTTACTTCGTAAACATTAGCAGATGAGGATGAACCACGAACAACTGTGAAACTTTCAGGCAGAACATCACTTGAACCAATTGCTTCTACAAGCTCAAGACGTCCGCTTACTTTTCTTGAAACAAATCCGAATGCGTCAATTGTTTTGCCTTCCATAACGTCATTGTCATCTTCCAAGAACCACTGTACTCCACTTGCATGGTTATCTTTTGCAAGGGCAGTAGCTTCTGCAAGTGAAAGCAGAACCTGAACTTTGTCAATTTTACCCTTGGCATCTGTGCTGAAGATTACAACATCACCGGCTTTAACACTGTATCCTGCCAAAGCATTATTGTATCTGTCTGTGATTTCTTCGCCATCTTCACTTGCTTCGCCGCTTACTTCAACGCCGTTTTGCAAGCCGTAGTATTTGTTAACTTCCATACCATTTTCGTTATTGGACTGGGTAACCCTATTGATAACCAAAAGATTGGTTTCAAGAGGAATAGCGTGCTCCGCACCGTGTACAACAACTACTCTGGGATATCCGTCAGTAATGTCATAAGCATCTATCTCATAGTCATTACCATCTTTAAATACTGTGTTTGCTCTTGCAACGGAGATATCGTCCTCATCCATTTCATCAGCAGTTGCTACGTTAAACACAATTGTGTTATCTTCCATATAAACTGCACCAATTTTGTTGTCATACGCTCTGTATGCGGTATTCTCCGACCTGTCAAGTGAGAATACGCTATCATTATCGCGTTGGTTGCTGTCTATTACATATACTCTGTGAAGGTCACCGGCTGAGTTAAGCTGGAACTGGAACAACTGTGGACTAGTTACAGTAGAGTAGCTTGTTTCACTAGTGCCACTTGATGTTGTTGTTGTCGTTCTAACAACCTTCAAGAGGGGTTTAAGAGCGTTACCAATTGTTACTGCTCCGTCAGCCTTCGGATAAGCATCTATTGTCTGTGGATTACCGTCGGTATAAACCGTTACACGGTTAGCCAATTTAACAGTCTTCCACTCGCCCTGAGATGTTATAAACTTAACTTCAACAACTGCACCGCCGATACCGCTTGTAACACCGGAAGCCAGCATGTATGCATAGTTGTCGATAACTGTGCTTATAGCATCCTTGTGAATTATTCTGTTATCAATATTGAGGTAGAATTTACCTTCATCACCTACGTTTATAGAAGGAGCGGTGTCATTGTAAACTCTGTACTCATTTCCGCCAATTGTGTATCTGTCACCACTGGAAGATGCTCTCTTCTCAGTAACGGTGCCTTCTACTACCTTCTTGGAAATGAACACTGAAAGCAGACCGCCGTCAGCACTTTCAGCCAATGTCAAAACGTCTTCTTCCTGAATATCTTCGAATGCAGCGGGTTCACCGTTTGCATCGTAGAAACGTGTGATAACTTCTTCGTCATCAAGGTAAATCGGAACGTTAGAGCCGTCTTTGTCGATAACTCTCTCGGCTGCTATGTCAACGTCCTTAACAACATAGTTATACTCGTATCCTGTAACTAAGATGATTTCATACTCGTCATCATTATCATAGTCGATGAACTCAACTTTACCTGCTTTATCAGCATCTCTGATAAAGGCATCAGCATCATCATTATCATCTGTTCTGCCGTTCCAGTAAATCTTATAGTTACTGGCTATATTGATTCTTGATGTTGAAGAATCACTTGAGTTTGCATAGTAATTAATTCTTGTGAAAGGATTGTTGTCAGGAATTTCTACAAGCTGTGAATAATCCAACGTCAATGTCCTGTTTCTGCCTGACTTGGGTGCTATTGCAAGCAATGTCAAGTCACCAGTGTACTCATCTTCCGAAACATATGCTACTACATATTGTCCAAAGAGACCTGCAGCATTTGTATCACCTTCTCTGAAGGTTTCATTGCTAACGATATCTTCTTTGTTGAACTTTTCAGACCTGATATAGATGGTGTCATCATCAGACCTTGAAGATCTTGTAATATAGGTGTCTTCCACGATACCTTCATATTTGTCAACATAAAGGAAATCTTTAAGAAGAGTTTTTCCTGTCATTGTTTCGTAGTAAGGATCCGACGGGTTCCAACCTGTCTGCTCCATAACGTCAACATCCAAAGCATTAAATGTCAAACGTGCAACAATACTTCTCTTTGCGGGTTCACCGGCACCTGCCAATGCGCCCCTGTTGATGTTTCTCTGAGCAGCGATTACCAGGTAACCTGAGGGATAACCACCCATTTGCTCAGCCATCGGTGTGTAACCCAAAGCAGCAACTATCATTTTTACAACCTGCTCATAGGTAACAGCATCATCCGGCCTGAAGGTTCCATCCGGGAAACCATTGATAATACCGCTTTGTGAAGCGAGATTGATGTAGCCCGATGCCCAGTGGCTGCCAGCTACGTCGCTAAACCTTGTTGCGCCTGCTGCTCCAGCCGCAGCGTCTCCAAGACCTTTAGCGCGGACAACTATTGCCGCAACCTCCGACCTTATAATTGTGTTGTCCGGATCAAAATTGCCATGGTCGTCACCAATCATTATCCCTAAAGAAGATAAAATCGTGACGGCTTCAGCATAAGATGAGCTACTATCAACATCCGGGAAAACCGCAGCTGATGCAGCAAACCCCAGCACCATCGTAAATGTAATTACGAATGCCAGAACTTTTCTGAGATTTTTCATGTTCTCAATTCCTCCTTAATATTTTTTGAAAGAGATGTGGTTTCGCACCTGCCGCATCTCTTTCATCTGCGACCGTGCTCAAGGATATTAGGAATATCTCCTGTCTGCTATGATTATAACACCTGAATAAATCAACGTCAATGGGCTTTTTGCAGTTGTAACAAAACTGTAAACTAC
>CAZNYY010000141.1:0-6250 GCA_964577335.1 uncultured Oscillospiraceae bacterium
GATTTACTCCGCAAGGTACGGGGGAGAAGGGTTAAATGATGAGGGGAGAACCAAAAAACTTTTGGAGGAAATGAAAAATGCCGCACCCGAACAAAGGGGGGCACGGTTTGTATGTGCGGCGGCGGTTGTTTGCCCTGACGGGCGTGAGCAGGTTTTTCGGGGAGAATGTTATGGCGTTATAACCGATAAACCGTATGGTGAAAACGGATTTGGGTACGACCCCGTTTTTATGTATCTTGATTTGGGGAAAACTTTTGCGCAGATGAACGGCATTGAAAAAAATGCCGTAAGCCACAGGGCTGAAGCTTTTAGGCGTCTTGCGGGATGGATTGGTAAAAATATAATTTAGCCCAGAGAAAAGCCCGCGTAAAACACGGGCTTAGGCCTTTAATGGCAGGATGTATTTTTTAGCAGCAGCTTTTGCTTGGCCCCTTGTCGCAGCAGCAGCATAAAATTACTATCAATATAATTGCCCACCAAATCCAATCGCTGTCAAATATGTCGCAAATATTGCATCCGCTCATGTGTTATACTCCTTTCCGAAATTAAGATTGTTATGGATTAATCGCAACAGGCATTTGAGCTGTTACCGGTACAGCAATCTGTTTTGCCGCTCCAAAACAGCAGTAAAAACAGGATGACAAACCATAAAACAGTGTCATTGCCTACAAGGTTTTTCAAGTTGCCCATATATTTTCCTCCTTGTTAAAATTATATATTTCCGGGAAACCTATCTGTCACAGCAGCAAAACAGCAGTAAGAATATTAGAATAAAGAACAATATCTCGCTGTCACATCCCAGAAAACCACCCTTTGACATTATGTCACCCCCGATTAATATTGGTACGGCATTTGCTTGCCGTTTCAATATTATAGTATGTAGCAGGATAAAATTGGTGACATTCAAAAACCTAAAATTAATGAGGTGATTTATTTTGAAGATTTTAATTCTCACTATTTCCGCAGGGCAGGGGCACCACCAAACTGCGGCCGCCATGGAAAACTATTTTCTTGAGGCGGGGGAAAGTTGCCGTGTACTTGATGCGTATAAGTATATAAGCCCCATTCTTAGCGATTCGGTTGAAAAAAGTTATCTTTTATCAACCCAATACACACCCAAGATGTATGGGAGCATATACAAAGCGGCGGAACATAAAAAACCACGCAGAGGGTTTTCGTTTTGGTCATTTACAAACGGAATTATGGGGCGCAAGCTGCAAAGCTATATTGAAGATTACAACCCCGATGTGGTTATATGCACACATATTTTTTCGGCGCTTGCGATGACATATATGGCACCCGCATTTCCTAATGCCATTAATATAGGAATAATTACGGATTTTACGGTTCATCCCTTTTGGGAGGATACCGAGCTTGATTATTATGTGACCGCAAGCCACCTGCTGACAAGGCAGTGCGTAAAAAAAGGTATACCCGAGGAAAAGGTTTTGCCCTTTGGGATACCCATTCACAAAAAATTCTCAAACTCGATGGATAAAGCCGAGGCGAGAGAACTTTTAGGGATTTCGGATAAAACAACCTTCCTTATAATGATGGGCAGTATGGGTTACGGGAATGTGGGAAAGCTTGTTAAAAGGATGGACACTATAGATTTTGATTTTCAAATACTTTGTGTGTGCGGCAGAAATATGCGTGCAAAGAGAAATATTGATACCATGAAAACCGCACATGATTTGTACAGCTACGGCTTTGTTGACAATGTGGACGTGATGATGGATGCGGCGGATTTTATAGTGACAAAACCCGGCGGGCTTTCCATGTCAGAAGTTTTGACAAAAGGATTGCCGGCGATACTGGTAAACCCAATCCCCGGACAGGAGGACAGAAACCTTGACTTTTTCTTAAACAATGGTTTGGCAATGCATGTCAGCAGCACTTTTCCGATTGATGAGGCGGTTTTTCAGCTTTTGTCAAACAAATGGAAGGCAAAATATGCACCCGGTGCATCAAGGTATTTTGCGAAGGTCGATTCTGCAAAACAATTGGGCGATTTTGTGCTTGCGCTAAAAAAGCATGATGAGAAGGATGAATAAATGAAGGTTTTGGCACTGCCGTCGTTTGTGTACGGTATAATTGAAAAATTAAGTGAAAACGGGTTTTTTGCATATGCCGTGGGCGGATGCGTGCGGGATTTATTGATGGGAACAGTGCCTCACGACTGGGATATTGCAACATCCGCTCTGCCTGAGCAGGTGATACGAATTTTTGAAAAAACCGTTAAAACAGGTATTGCGTATGGGACGGTAACCGTGTTTTTTGGCGGAGGGAATGCGGAGGTTACGACCTTTCGCACGGAAGGTGAGTATGCCGACCACCGCCGACCGGGCAACGTCAGTTTTGTGGATAATATTGAAAAGGACTTGGCAAGGCGGGATTTTACCGTAAACGCTATGGCGTATAAAAATGCGATTGTGGACCCCTTCGGGGGGATTAGGGATTTGGAGAGAGGCATTATCCGTGCCGTGGGAGAGTCCGAAAAACGTTTTGGGGAGGATGCGCTTCGAATACTCAGGGCGTTTAGGTTTATGGCAAGACTTAGCTTTTCGCTTGAAGAAGAAACTCAGGCGGCGTGTAAAAAACTTGCACCCACCCTTCGAAAAATAAGCGTGGAAAGGGTTTTGGCGGAGCTTTGTGAAATATTTCAAAATGCGGAATATGAACATTTAAAAAGTTTATATAACAGCAAAATCTTTGATGCGGTTTTACCCGAGGCGTTACCCTTTGATGCGGAGCGTGCAAAGAAATGTGCAAAAAGCCGCAGTATGGCGGCAAAATGGGCGCATCTTTGCGGCGGGGAAGTGAAAACGGCACTAAAAAGGCTCAAAGCCCCGAAAAATCTTATAAATGCCGCAGGGGAACTTGCATATTACGAGGGGCACCCGCCCTATGATTTTAAGGGAGTGGCGGCCGCCTTAAAATACAATACTTTTGAGGATTTATGCGCCTTTTTGGGGGATTTGGAAACCCGTGAAAAATACGTTGCGGCAACCGACAGGGGAGAGCCTATTAAAATTTCGGACCTTTGTGTTGACGGCGCATATCTTATAAAATCAGGTATTTACGGCAGGGAAGTGGGCGAGGCTTTAAACCGATTAATCAGGCATATGCGGGAAAACCCTGCCGATAATAATACAGAAAAGGTGGATAAACTTTTGAGAAGTTGGAATTATAATACAAGAGAAAACGGAAAAGAGGTTGATTTATGAAACTGGAAATATGCAAAGGGATAAACCTATACATTATTCCCGATGACAAGTTTAAAACATTTCGGGCGGGGGTTATTTTTCATACTCCGCTAAATGCTAAAACTGCCGCTAAAAATGCATTGGTTCCCATGATGCTTACAAGCGCAACTAAGAAATACCCCGATATTCAAAAGCTAAACCGTGAGCTTTTAAGGCTTTACGGGGCAAGGCTGTCCTCGGGCGTTGAAAAGCGGGGGGATATTCACGCTGTTAGTATATATGTGGATGCGGTTGCAGGAAAGTATGTAAATGGCGACGACGTGGAGGGGGATGTGCTTTCGCTTTTTTCGGATGTGCTTTTAAACCCCGATACTGACGGCAATGCGTTTGACAAAAATGTGTTGGAGCGGGAAAAGGCATCCCTTAAAAAGCAAATTGAGGGTGTTATAAACGATAAAAGACGGTATGCGCTTACCCGCTGCATTGAAGAAATGTGCAGGGGGGAGGCGTACGGTGTGCGCCAATGGGGGCGTGCGGAGGATGTTGATAAAATAGGGGCGGAGGAGATTTATGAACACTACCTCTCGATAATTGGGACAAGCCCGATTGACTTTGTTGTTGCAGGTTCTTTTGACGGGGAGCGGGTGGAGCGTATTATAAGAGGTATTGCCGAAAAACTCGGCGAAAGGGAGGCGCAGTACCCGCCCGCCGTATTGAAAGAAAGTACGGAGGAGAGAGCGGTTACGGAGAGTGCCGATGTGCAGCAGGGCAAGCTTGTATTGGGCTTTACAACCTCTGTATTGCCGGAGGATGACGAATATTTTACACTGATGGTTTTAAACGGGGTGTTTGGCGGCGGTCCTTCCTCAAAATTATTTGAAAACGTGAGAGAGAAGATGAGCCTTTGTTATTATGCGTCCTCAGGTCTTGTGCGTGAGAAGGGAATTATGCTTGCGCAGGCGGGGATTGATTTTGTGAATTTTGAAAAAACAAGGGACGAGATTATAAATCAGCTTGAAGATATAAAGCGGGGAAATGTTACGAAGGATGAACTGCAAAATGCAAAATCCGCCATAATGAACAGCCTTGCGTCATACAGGGACGAACTTAGCTCTTTGGTTGGATATTATTCGTCACAATGTGCTTTTTCAAAGATGCATACAATAGATGAAGCCTTAGAAAAAATTTCAAACGTAAAAACGGAACAAATTATTGATGCCGCACGTCAAATAAAAGTAGACATGGTCTACTTCCTTTGCGGCACGGAGGTAGAATAAATGCAGCTTATCAAAAAAACATATGAAAACATAGGCGAGGTGACCTTTTTTGGGGTTCACGGCAGCGGACTGAAGGTGTATATTATTCCGAAACCCGGGTTTGGAAAGGCATATGCCATTTTCGGCACAAAATTCGGCTCGGTTACAAACCGTTTTTCCCTTCGTGGGGAGGATGTTGTAATACCGGACGGGGTTGCGCACTTTTTGGAGCATAAACTTTTTGAAGAGCCGGAGGGGAATATTTTTTCGGAGTTTGCGGCGCAGGGGGCGGCGGCAAACGCATTTACCTCTTTTGACATCACGGCATACCTTTTTTCCGTCACGGGCGGTGTTTACAACAGCCTGAAAACCCTTTTGGAGTTTGTACAAAACCCCTATTTTACGGATGAAAACGTGGCTAAGGAGCAGGGGATAATAGGGCAGGAAATAACCATGTATAACGACGATGCCGGATGGAGAGTGTTTTTTAATATGCTGGGGGCGATGTACCCCGAACATCCTATAAGGATTGACATTGCGGGCAGTATAGAATCAATTTCTGAAATTGACAAGGAAATTCTATATAAATGCCATGAAGCATTTTATCATCCCTCAAATATGGCGCTTTGTATTGTGGGGGATGTAGTCCCTGAAAAAGCGGCGGAGGTTATTGAAAATTCCATTAAAAAAAGTTCTCCGCCAAGCTTTATGTCGGAATTGCCGCATGACGACGGGGGAATTTTAAAAAGCTACACCGAACAGAAAATGAGCGTGGCAAGACCCATTTTTTCAATGGGATTTAAAGAGAAAGCGGGAACGGGTGTTTATAAAACCGCTCAGTACGATGTTTTGCTGGAAATGATTTTCGGTAAAAGCTCTCCTCTTTACAACTATTTGTACGACAGCAGTCTTATAAACCCTTCTTTTTCGGCGGATGCTGCCCTGGGTGACAGCTACGGCTTTGTTGAAATGAATAGTGAAAGTGACGACCCCGAAAAGGTGCGTGACATTATTTTGGAGCATCTTAGGGAACTGAGGAAAACAGGGCTTGACAAGGAAGATTTTGAAGTGGTTAAAAAAGCGCTGTACGGCAGGTTTTTAAGTGCGCAAAATAATATCGAGCAAACAGGGGGGGCGGTAATAAGGGCGGCATTTGCCGCGGATGATTATTTTTCATACGCCGAGGCGCTTATGGATATGCCGTTTTCGGATGTTTGGGATTTGTTTGGCAAGGCTCTTTCCGAGGACAGGTGTGTACTGTCGGTGGTAAGGCCTTTGGGGGGGTGAGTAAATATGAATATTATGGAGTTCCCCGGTCTTGGACTGGAGTTTAAAATAAACGAAGTGGCTATACCGCTGCCCTTTTTGGGCGGCGGCATACGCTGGTATTCAATAATTTTGGTTTTGGGCATTATAGTGGCGGCAATTGTGTGCGAAAGGGAAATGCGGCGGCTGGGGGAAAACCCCGACAATCTATACAGCCTTCTGATGTATGCACTGCCGATATCCATTATTGGCGCAAGGTTATACTTCGTTTTATTTTCGTTTGAAGACTATGCCAAAAACCCCATTAAGATTTTTGCCACATGGGAGGGCGGCATTGCAATTTACGGTGCGGTTATAGCGGCATTTTTGGTGTGCTTTATATACTGCCGTGTGAAAAGGTTAAGTCTTTTAAGGTATTTTGATATCGCCGCATACGGTTTTATGATAGGTCAGTCAATAGGCAGATGGGGCAATTTTGTAAACGGGGAGGCGTTCGGCACACCGACGGAGCTGCCTTGGAGA
>CAZNYY010000142.1:0-5298 GCA_964577335.1 uncultured Oscillospiraceae bacterium
ATTTTTTGTGCAGATAGTTATTCAAAGGTTAAGCGGCACGGTAATGGAGGTAAACGGTATTTTCAGCTCTACAAAGCGTGCGGAAGTGTCGGCCAAAAGGGTAATTTCTCTTTTAAATGCCCCCCGGGAAAGGGAGGGGGGCAGATTGCCAAACCCTGATAATAATTGCGCTTTTAGTTTTGAAAATGTGTATTTTAATTATAAGGGCGGCAAAGAAGTGATAAAAAATATTTCCTTTAAAATTAACAGGGGGGAGAGAATAGCCTTTGTAGGCAGGAGCGGGTGCGGAAAAAGCACAATACTAAAGCTTATGATGGGGCTGTACAGTGTTACGGGCGGACGTATTTTGTTTTTCGGGGATGATATAAATGAAATATCGCCCATGAGTTTGAGAGAGTGTATTGCCCCCGTTTTTCAGGATACAAGCATTTTCCCTTTTAGCATACGGGAAAATATAGGCAGGGCAACCCAAAATGCCACGGACGAGGATATAATGACGGCGGCGGAAAAAGCGGGACTTGAAGAATTTATAAAATCCCGACCTGATGGCTTGGACACGGAAATAGGGGAGAGGGGTGTTAACCTGTCAGGGGGACAGCGCCAGAGAATTGCGATAGCAAGGGCTTTTTTGGCTGATGCACCAATTCTTCTTTTTGACGAGCCTACAAGTTCTCTTGATGCCGCAACAGAGCTTGTTTTCAAAAGTACCCTTGAAAAGCTGTCAAAAGGAAAAACTACGATAACGGTTGCCCATAGGCTGAACACCATAAGCGCAAGTGACAGGATTTACGTTGTTGACAATAATGAAATTGTGCAGTGCGGAACACACGAAAAGCTTATAGAAGAGGACGGGGTTTACCGCAATTTGTACAAGGAACAGCTTGAAGGGGGTGCCTCAAATGTTTCGTAAGATTGGGGACTTGATAGGTACTGACAGCATTGCATTTACCTTTTCGTTTATGAAAAAAGATGGGTTCTTGTACGCTTTGGGCGTTTTTCTTACAGCGTGTTCAAGACTTCTTGAAAATGTGTTTACAGGACAGCTTTACAAGTTGGTGACACAAATAACATCCGACAGGCAATTAATTGCGTACGGAATTTTAAGGGTTTTTGTAATCCTTGTAATCCTTATACTGTTTTTAGGGTTTGGCATTATGTTCCACAGCATTGCAAATGCAGGGGCGGACTTTAGGCTTCGCCGCCAAATGGGGGAGAGGCTGACACGGCTGCCCCTGTCCGACTGGCACAAATACCACAGCGGAGAATGGCTTGCAATACTCGGAAAAGAGGCGGATGCCGTATCCGAGATGTATAAAAGCCAAATTCCGGGATTGTTAGGCTTGGGTGTGCAAATTTTCGGCGGATTTGCGATACTTATGTTTGCAAGCAGGGAATTGGCAGTTTTTTCTCTGATTTCAGGGGTTTTATACTTGGGAATAGGCTTGTTTAACATAAAAAGGAACAAAAGGTATTCAGGCGAGCAGAGGAAGGCATCCGCACGGGCAACAGCTAAGTTTTCTGATATTTTGAGCGGATTTATGGTAATAAGAATATACAGGCATTTTAGAGATTTTATTTTAAAACTGCACGATAGGGAAGTCGAGGAAGTGTATAATGCGGGTCAAAAAATGTCAAAAATACATATTATAAACGGGGCGCTTGGAGCGCTTGGCTACACAATAGGTTATTCGGGTGCGTTTATATTAGGTCTTTTGCTTGTTTACAATAATAAAATGGAACTTTCAAATATGCTTGCAATGTGGCCTATTTCGCTTGGGGTTTCCTTTAGCATTATGTCGCTTGGGTTTTACGTTACCGATATGCAGCCCGCAATTGCGGCAGCACAAAGGGTGAGAGAGGTTTTTGGCTTTGGTGAAGAAGTTGGCGGTGAAGATGAAGTGGTGGGGGAGGAAGAACCCCTGATAGAGTTTAAAAACGTTTCATTTGCATATGAGGGCGAACAGCCTGTTTTGCAGGACGTGAGTTTTACAATTGGGAAGGGCGAGAGGGTAGCTTTTGTGGGCGAGAGCGGGAGCGGGAAAAGCACCCTTGTAAAACTTGTGATGAACCTGTACAGGGATTACAGCGGAGAGATTTTGTTTGGAGGAAAATCAATTAAAAGCTATACATTAAAGGCTTTGCGGAGCAATTTTTCATATGCTCCGCAAACAACACATTTGCTGTCGGACACTATATATCAAAATATAGCAATAGTGAAAGAAGCAAGCCCCGAGGAGGTTTACAGCGCCGCAAAGAGGGCGCACGCCGATGAATTTATAATGAAGTTACCCGAAAAGTATTTGACAAATGTAGGGGATGACGGAGTTTTGCTGTCGGGCGGGCAAAGGCAGAGGATTTCAATAGCAAGGGCATTTTTGAAAAACTCCCCCGTTTTAATTTTTGATGAGATTACCGCATCCCTCGACGGGGAATCGGAAACGCTAATTTACAAGGCTCTGCAAAATGCCGACAGACGGCAGGCAATGCTGCTTATAACACACAGGCTTTCAACCACCGCTTTTGCAGACAGAATTATTGTAATGGACAACGGTGAAATTTCAGAAAGCGGCACACATGATGAGCTTATTGCCAAAAACGGGATATACAAAAATTTGTGGCAGTTACAGCATTAGGGGGGCGAGGGCACGGTCAAGAATACCCGTGGCGTATGCAATAAGCATACCGTAATTTGTTATAAACACACCCTCATCCTGTGCGGTGTTTATCCTAAAAAGCATTTCCTTTCGGTTTAGCATACAGGCACCGCAATGGATTACAAGTGAATACTCCGAAAGTTCTCGAGGGAAGGTCGAGCCGGAGGAGTATTCAAATTCAACGTTGCTGCCCGAAATTTCCCGTACCCAGCGAGGGATTTTTACCGTGCCTATATCATCCCCCTGCCGATGGTGTGAGCAGCCCTCGGCAACTAAAACCCTGTCACCGTCATTTAATAATTTTATGCGCCGCACTCCCCTTACAAGCTCTTCAAGGTTGCCCTTTTGACGGGCAAAAAGTATAGAAAATGATGTGAGGGGCATATCGGCGGGAATACTCTTTGAAACGGGCAAAAACGCCTGAGAATCGGTAATCACGATTTTGGGCGGTTTTTTTAAGCTGTGAAGCACTTTGCTTATCCCGCTTTCTTGGGTTACAAAGGCAGTTCCCCCATTGTCCAGTATGTCACGCAAAACCTGTTGCTGGGGCAAAATCATACGTCCCTTTGGGGCACCCGCATCAATGGGCGTCACCAAAACCGCAATGTCACCCTCGTCCACCAAATCCCCCGTCAGGGATATGTCCGCATCTCCCAAATCTGTGTTTTTTATTATCGCTTTCTTAATGTCGTCAATGCCAAGCCCTTCGGCGGCACTTGCCAAAACTACAGGCACACCCACCTCATCCTGCAAGTTTTTTCTTGTTTCTTCGGAGAGTAAAGATATATCATTTTTATTTAAAACCAAAATAAAGGGTACTTTCATTTTACGAATTTCATATATGAACCCTTTGACACCATCAGGGTTTGCTGCATCCGCCACCAATATTACAAAATTGCATTTTCTTAAAACTTCATACGCTTTCTCCACCCTCATACTGCCGAGTTCACCCTCGTCATCAATCCCCGGCGTGTCAACAAAAACCACGGGTCCTATTGGCAAAAGTTCCATCGCCTTGTAAACCGGGTCGGTAGTAGTGCCCGCAATAGGGGAGGCAAGGGCGGTGTTTTGCCCGGTTAAGGCATTTATAAGAGAGGATTTACCAACATTGCGTTTGCCGAAAATACCGATAGTGTAGCGGTTTGCAAAGGGTGTTTTTTTAATCACAATAATCCCCCCTTGAAAAATCCGGCACAAATCCTGCCGACTTTATTCTGTTTGAAATACAGGCAAGACATTCGGCTGCCTCCTCGCCCGTACATATTTTATTGTCGTAAAGCGAATATTCCTCTCGATGCTCTATGGGTGAGAGGTTTGGCATAACAACATTTGCGCCAACCCGAAGTGCTTTTTCCCTGCCTTGCGGGTCAATCGTGCCAAGTGCTGTGGTGGCGGGCAGTAAAACGGCGGGCAGCATTATCCTTACAAGGGACAGCATAACAAGAGTGCGGGAGGTTTTACCCGCACTATACCCCGAAAAAACCGTATCCTTATGCGGAATAAAGGGACCTATTCCGACCATGTGCGGGTTTAATGTTCGAAGAAAAATCAAATCATCCGCCAGTGTTTCACAGGTTTGAAAAGGAGAACCAACCATAAACCCCGCACCAACCTGATACCCCAGTTCCTTCAGGGTAAAAAGACATCCCCTGCGTGTGTCAAAACTTAAATATTTAGGATGAATTTTTTTGTAATGCGCACTATTGGCAGTTTCATGGCGCAACAAATAACGGTCAGCCCCCGCATCTTTCAGGCTTTTATATGAGTCTCGGCTGCGCTCGCCTGCGGAGAGGGTGACTGCACAGTCGGAAAACCTGCTTTTAATGTCGCAAACAATATCGCATAAAATACTGTCCGTATAATGCGGGTCCTCGCCGCCCTGTAACACAAAAGTTCTAAACCCAAGGTCATACCCCGTTTGGCAGCACTCGAGAATTTCTTCCTTTGTCAAACGATACCTTTTTGCGTTTTTATTGCCGCCCCGAATACCGCAATACAAACAGTCGTTTTTACAGTGGCTTGTAAACTCAATAAGCCCTCTGAAAAACACCTTTTTCCCGTAATGCTTTCTTCGAAAAGCATCTGCATACACTGCTATATCCTCGCCGCCAACACTGAAAAAATGCTCTATAATTTCAGCAAGCTCTTTTTTTGCGGCGGTATTTAAGGTCTTTGAAAAATCAAGTGCCAGATTATTCATGCCGTCCCCCTAAACCCTTAAATCCCGCTCGCCCCGCTCGATGCGCTGTAGTTTGTCAACTATCGTGTCATATATCGGCTCACCGCAAAATTCTTCCGTTTTCTTTTTTATAATTTTGTCCGCCTTTTCTCTTGTATTGTCGGATGCATAATCAAGCATATATTCTTTGAGGGTAAAAAGTGAATTGGGAACGCAGAAATTACGCACAAATTTTGATTTTGCAACCTTCATAAAATGCTCGCCCGTGCGCCCTGCCCTGTAACATGCGGTGCAAAAGGACGGTACAAAATCCGAGTCTATTATCTCGCCCATAACAGCATCAAGCGAGCGTTCATCCCCTATGGAAAACTGCTCTTTTTCAGGCATGAAATTTGCGTTTTCAGACACCGCATATGCGCCCACGCCTATGCGTGTTCCCGCATCAACCTGTGAAACCCCCAGAGG